>CATPCK010000929.1 GCA_955652655.1 uncultured Ktedonobacteraceae bacterium
CTGTCAGCCACCGACGTCAAAGCGACGCTCAATCAAGCAACGTCCCTGATTGCAGAGGTGCTCGCTGCCGACAAGGTGGATGTCTTCTTCCATGACCCGGTGTCCGCGACCCTTGTGGCGCTTGGGACCAGCGATACCCCGATGGGGAGGAAGCAGCGCGCCATTGGGATGGACCGGCTGCCCCTTGCCAACGGTGGACGTACTGTCAAGGTCTTTCTCACCGGGGCTTCCTACCACACCCATCATGCCGACCAGGACCCCGAGGAGCTCGTTGGGTTGAAGGTCGGGTTGGACGTGAAGTCGGAGATCGCTGCGGTCTTCGAGGCGAAAACGCTGCGCCGGGGGGTGCTGCTCGCGGTCTCCAGTGCCCCTGAGTTCTTCTCGGAGCAGGACCTGCACTTTCTGGGAGCGATTGCTCACTGGATGGGCATTGTGATCCACCGAGCCGAAATTATCGAACGGATGAAACACGAGGCTGTGGAGCAAGGCCGACGCCTGGCTACTGAGGAGGTGGTCACGATCATGGCCCACGAACTGCGCAACTACCTTACGCCCCTGAGGGGGCGCATCGAGCTGCTGGAGCGGCGGGCATTCCAGGAAGGGCAAGAGCAAGATGTCCGTGAGGCCAGTGCAGTGAACCACACGTTGGGCCTGCTCGAGCGGGTGATCGCCGACCTGCTGGATGTGGCATACCTGAATCAGGGTATCTTTGCCATCAATGCACAACCTATGAAGTTCATAGAACTGGCGCAGGAAGTCGTTTCTGGCTTCAGCACTGCAGAAAGGCCAATCCATTTCCACACGCCTGTGGAGGTCGTCTTCACTGCTGACCCGCACCGGCTACGTCAGTTGCTGGAAAACGTGCTGGCCAATGCGGTCAACTACGCACCGAAGCACACACCGGTCGTGGTAGAGGTAGCCATTGAGCGACGGATGGACGGACCATGGATGATCCTCACTGTGAGCAATCAAGGACCAGGTTTGCCCCCTGAAAGGCTCGCCACCTTCTTCCATCCTTTCGTCGCAGGCTCACCATCGACCGGCTTGGGACTCTACTTGGCGAGCAGGATTGCCGCTGCCCACGGTGGGACGCTCACCATCGATTCCCCGGCAGGTCAAGGGGTGCAGGTCACCCTCGCCTTACCGGTTGAGGAGGAAGAGTTGATCGTGCGCGAGCAGGGGGGCATCTGATCCCGACACCTGAGCTCGGATTCCAGGCTTGATGCCTTGACAGCCCTGCTCTTACTACTCTAGCTACTCTTCCCTGGTTTGGCTTTCAACCTCACGCAGTCGCATGGGCTTCCTGCCAAAGAACGTGAGCAAAAGACTGGGAGCCAATAGGAGACAGAATGCTCCAAAGACAAAAGAAGCAGACAGACTGACATTGGTTTGTAACCAGCCCGCGATGGTTGGGCCAACGCTAAAACCAATACTCCATGTGACTGAATAGAGGCCGGCCAATGTTGCTCGCTGTCGATCAGAGACACTCTCCATCGCAAAGGCAGCGTAAACAGGTTCGATCAGTGTGCGCATGAAAGAACGAGCATATTCGCCTGTAATAGCAAGGGGAAGGGTAGGTGCCAGGCCAATCAACACCATGAGAGGCGCACTGAGATACTGCACCGTAGTGACGATCCGTAGCTTGCTCCAACGGTGAACAAAGAGTGGAGCAGTGAGCGAGAAGATGCCGCCTGCCAGGCCTGAAATCGTAAAAATAATACCAAGCGGTCCTGGTAAAAGATGGAAGCGCAACACAAAGTAGAGCTGGATCAACGCAACCACAGCCCCTTCACCCATGGTAAACACCAAATCCGGAAGTAGCAACTGACCAAATAGGAGAAAGGGCACCTTCTCTTTTGGTTGAGCTCGCGCATCAATTTCCACGGCATGCGCAGGGGCAGCCATTCGCTTTTCATCGTTCTTACGTTCGCGCTTTGGTTCGTGCAAGAACCACAGGGGTAAACCAAAGACCAGAGTAAAGAGCGCCGCACCAAGCACACCCCAACGCAGGGGTATCGTATTGGCAGCGGAAACGTGGAGTATGCCCGCCACAAATTCAGGAATTGCGCCGCCTAAGAGATTACCCAGTGCACCAATACCGAGCAAGAGAAAACTATTGAGGGCCAGAACACCCACACGTTGCCTCTCGGTCGTGCTCTCTACCAACAGAGGGATATTCGTCACCCAGTAGGCAGTCGCGACTAACCCCTGGATGAAGCTGAAACCAAGCAGCATCGGAGCCGACGTAACCAGCCCTGTCAGGGCGAGAAATAGAGGCGTAAGAATGGCGGTCATCAACAACACTGGCTTGCGACCAATGCGGTCAGCCAGTATTCCTGTCGGTACAGCGCCAACAAGCGCGCCAATAGCAGGCACAGCACTGAATAAACCAATAAAATCCGGACGATAACCCAGGCTGTGCACATAGTAATTGAGCGTTAGCAGCGAAATGCTAATTTGAAATCCCTTACCTGTTGTAAAAAGGAGTAGAAGATAGACATTTCTCGGTAGATGCAAGTGGGAGGATATTAAAGAGCGTTTTTGCGATGAATCTCCACCTTCAATAGTTGACTCAGAGGTATCGGGCACCAAAGACATTATAGATTTACTCCTGGCTAGGTAGACATATGCTCATAACGTAACATACGCTATTGTTGCAAGGCAACAGCCAAATGGACAGTAAGAGGACTGTTAGGAAGTTAGGTTAGGTATGATACAATTTGATTTACATTTGCGTCTTTTATAATGACGCTCAAAAAACGTAATGCTTGCCATCTAAAGGAGTTCTTAATGAGGTCGAATGTTGCTGAGCCCTATGCCTCGCCCAACGTAGATATTCAAAGCCGGCGTAAGCAGCCACAATACGAGCCTCCAAGACCACATACGCAACGTCCAACCCCGCAATCCACACGAGAAACGTCGAAATTCCCCCTGGTGTTAGCACCAAAAGAAGGCTGGTTGGCAATGCCGCTCCTGGCCACGGCGGTATGCTGCGTCGTTTACTCTATCAGTTCGGTTGGTTGGGTGAGTCATACCTTTATTCTCTATTGGAGTGCTATTGCTGGCCTCGTCGTCGGCCTTGGTATTGCCAAGATACGCCGTTTGCCGCAGCCAATCCTACACATTGCCGCCTGTCTCATCGGCCACTGGCTCTCGATCTGGCTCACCAGCGTTATCGCCTATCGCGTCTCCTGGGGATTATTGATAGCGGGCATAGGAGCAATACTGACAGATCCCGGCCGCATAAATAATAGTGAAATGGTATTTCTTTTCTATCTCTCTTTTCTCAGTTTCTTTCTGGGGTACTTCGGAGCATGGCTCATCTATCGTGCTCACCTCCCCTGGCTTGTCGTTATAGTCTATTGCTCCATTCTTCTGATCAATCTCAATTATGTAAGACAGGACATATCGTTTGTCATCGCCATTATGCTGGCGACCCTCTTTCTCCTTATTGCACGTATCCAGCTGACGATACAGTTAGAATACTGGAAAAGCCAGGGGTTGTATACCGATCGTTCCTGGCTGCGTGGCATAACAAGGCGTTTCATACAAATCGCCTCAGCCTTACTGGCGCTCACCTTACTCTCGGCATGGGCTCTTCCGGTGTTGAGCGAACCGGGCGCAGGCGTAACGTTCTGGAATAATATGGATAATGCCTGGACCAACGTTACCCAGGGCCACCTATCATTGCAGAACCCGGGATCAATACTGCAGCCCTACCAGGCGTCGACAAACTTTTTTGGAGATCAATTGACCATCGCGGGCAGTGTTCACCTCCCCACCGGCGAAGTGTTGAATTACACGAGTAGTGACGCCGCTCCGCAGTACTTGCCAGGATTCAGCTATGATCATTTCGATGGCCATACATGGACATCTTCTGACCTTGCTAACGGGCAGAATTATGACGCGAAGGCCTTGCTGCCGAACGATACGAGCGTCAGTTACACACCTGTCAACACTTCGATAACGATCATACAACCGCCTGGTGGGACGAAACACTATCTTTTCGGCCCTTCACAACCGTCAACATTTGACGTCGCCACGACACTCTATGGTGATCCTTTTGTCTCTGCCTGGTTACAGCAGGACCCATTGTCGAAGGGAGAACATTACCAGGTCACTTCCTTCATTTCAACGGCCTCTCCCCAGGATTTATCCCCGGTGCCGTTTCCGCAAGATAACCCGGATTACTGGAATGGGGATTCAAACCTGACCACGCTGCAGATGTTTTACTTGCAGGTCCCAAACGGCTTATCGCGCCAGGTCTTGCATACGGCCGAGCAATGGACGCAGGGCGCAACAGATATTTATGATGCGCTTAAGATGCTCGAGTCTCACCTGAGCGATCAGACGCAGTTTACCTATTCCCTGGATAACCCCCCTGTCCCCAACAATGTCGATGCCGTCTCCTGGCTGTTAAAGACACGCCGTGGCTACTGCACGTATTATGCTACTGCTATGACGATGATGGCCCGCCTGTTGGGGATTCCTGCCCGCATGATGAATGGTTTTTCCCATGGACACCTGGATAGCCATCGCAAAGTGTGGGCGGTGGATGGAAGTGACGCACATAGCTGGGTTCAGGCCTACTTTCCTGGCTATGGTTGGATCAACTTCGATCCCACCCCTGGCTTTGCCTTGAACGGCTCACAACCAGCGAAACAGCCTGTGGCGAAACCAACGCCCTCGAAACCCGCTCCTACGGCAACAGCCGCGAGTAAGAAAAAGGGAACTCCCCTCAGGCTGCCATCCGACCCTCGATCTAACGGGGGCTCGACATCACCTAGTGCCGCTGACCGTCAGAACATGCTGGTAGAGCTAGCGCTGGTCGCGCTAGCTGGTTCCATCCTTGTGCTGCTTGCTACCATTGGGAGATACTGGTGGCGCAACCTCTACGCCGGTAGTTCCTTCATTGCAGGAGCATATTGGCGTGTATGCCGCCTCGCCAGCATGGTGGGTTTATCTCCACGCGATTGGCAGACACCCTATGAGTTCAGCCGGGCGCTGTGCCAACGTGTACCCCGGGAAGCGCGCCCTCTCTGGCGGCTGACAGAACTCTATGTACGAGAACGTTGGGCCCCTCCCCACCAGGCTCCCCAGCCTGTTGAAGAGCACGAGCTGGAACGCTCCTCTCCCAGGTTTGGCAGGATATTCCTCCAACTACTCTGGCATAAAGCAAGGCGTAGATTAACGTGATATTGCATAGTGGATGTGGGCAGGGCCGTTTGTGGCCAAGCCACAAACGGCCCTATCCACATCCACTATGCAATATCATGTTAATCTACGC
>CATPCK010000930.1 GCA_955652655.1 uncultured Ktedonobacteraceae bacterium
CAATATCCTCTGGTTGATTCTTGACCGGCCGCCGCTCAATATCCTGAGCATTGAAATGCTCGACCAGTTGACGGCGGCAATGCGCGACGCGATGAAGAATCCGCCGCGCTTGATTGTGATTACTGGTACGGGCGAACGGGCCTTTTGCGCGGGCGTTGATATCAAGGACCACCTTGATGGCCGTGAAGTCGAGATGTTGCGCGCCGTTCGTGATAATTGCGCGGCTTTCGAGGAGTTGCGCGCGCAGCACATTGCGACTGTCGCGCTGGTGAAAGGCCATGTTCTCGGTGGCGGCTGCGAACTGGCGGCGCTCTGTGACACTGTCATAGCACACGAGGACGCGATATTTGGTCTACCAGAAATTAATCTTGCTGTCTTTCCCCCTGTTGCCGCCATCTATTTCCCCACGTTGATCGGGTATAACGCCACTATGCGCTTGATGCTTACGGGAGAGACCATCAATGCGAAGGAGGCTCTACGGTTGGGCCTGGCGCACCAGGTGCTCTCATCTCACCAGTTCCTGACCGATGCAGAGGAGCTTATTACGGTGTTAGCGACGTGAGTGGAGCCTTTTCCAGGGCGGCGCAAGCGTCCCCGCCCCTACGGGACGAGGTTGCCCCATTTCATCCTCTTAGGGTATAATAATGCAACTTTAACAACGTATTCATTCGTAAAGTTCGTTGTGTCCATCAGGGATTTCCCCTCTACCAAGGAGCATCATGGCCGAGCAACTCAATATTATTCTTGTTCCGCATACACACTGGGATCGCGAATGGTATCAGACCTTTCAGCAGTTTCGCGCACGCCTTGTCCATACGATTGATAAGCTGCTCGACATCCTGGACCGCGATAGCAATTTCACGTATTTTATGCTCGATGGTCAGACAATTGTGCTCGATGATTACCTGGAAGTGCAACCAGAACAGGAAGAACGGCTTAAAAGGTATACTCGCGCAGGACGCGTCAATGTTGGCCCGTGGTATATTCAGCCCGACGAGTTTCTTGTCAGCGGTGAGTCGCTGATACGTAACCTGCAGGTGGGCTTGCAGCGGGCCGCCGAATTTGGGGAGCCGATGCGCATTGGCTATGTCCCTGATTGCTTTGGCCATATCGCGCAGTTGCCGCAAATACTGCAGGGCTTTGGTATAGATAATGCTGTCTTCTGGCGCGGCGTAGGGGCTGAAGCGCGCAAGAGCGAATTTCTTTGGGCTGCTCCCGATGGAACAAGTGTGCTGGTTATTCACCTCGCCGACGCGTTGGGGTACTCGAATGCTCGCATGATGCCGCTCAAGCCGGATGAATTTGTCGCGCGCGTCAAGTTGCTCACAGCTCAGATATTGCCGAAGGCAACCACCGATACGCTGCTCTTTATGAATGGCTCCGACCACCTGGAACCACAAGATGGTTTACCGGAGACGATCGCGGCGGCGAATCCATTGTTGGCGCACATTAGTCCAGAGCAAGAAAAAATGCTTGCTAAACTTGGACAAGCGCCGCAGAACGGAAGCGTAAGACATTTTGATGGCATCAATGTACAGATCGGTACGCTGCCCCAATATGTCGAGGCCATCCGAGCACAGAATGGGAAGCACGAGGGGACAAAAGAAGAAGGTGGGCAAGAGAGAGCCTTAGAGGACTTGCAGGTCCTGACAGGTGAGATGCGCAGCGGCCAATTTTCGCATTTGCTGCCCTCGGTTCTCTCCTCACGCATGTGGATCAAGCAGCAGAATGCCGCGACGGAACACCTGCTGGAACACTGGCTAGAGCCGCTAACAGTGTGGGCATGGAAGCTTGGAGCGACCTATCCCGCCGGTTTAGTCAGAATGGCATGGAAGTACCTGCTACAGAATCATCCCCATGATAGCATCTGTGGCTGTAGTATCGACCAGGTACACCGTGAAAATGCAGTACGATTTGCGCAAAGCCAGCAGGTCGCGGAAAGCCTCATCGCTCAGGCGATGCAGGGTATCGCTGAGATGGTGGACACTCAAGCTCCTATTCAAGCGACGCATACGCAACATAAACCCATTCCTGTCGTGGTATTTAATCCTGCTCCTGGACCGCGCACAGAAATCGTGCAGGCAGTCATATCATATCCCGGTACACTGCGCTCTGCTGTGATCATTGACGAACAGGGCCAGCATGAACCTTTCACTATTGTCAACCGCTGGAGACAGGAGCTAGGTTCTGCACAACTGCCACGAGAGACGACCGCGGCAGCAGTAATGCTCATGGGTGCCGATGCCCCCGGTGAGTTTATCCGCATGGCAGAAAACATGGCGGCAACGATGCTGGGGAAACCCGAGGGATCCTACGACATTTTACGTGTACATATAGATACTCAGCAGCCGAACGTGGCCCATATCGAGGTGTTGATCACGCCACATGGCAGCGCTACCAGCAGGGACCATGAACTGCTTGCAGCCGAACAGCAGATGCTCGCACTTTTGCAGCGCGAGGATATCCATATGTTGAATATATCGGCCATTGACCTGGCGCGAGAAACTATCGATTTTGTTGCCAACGAGGTGCCGGCCTATGGACTCAAAACCTTCTGGGTCTATCCAAGAGGTATCAAAGAGGAGGCATCCACTGCTGCGGCCAGTGCACTTTCAGGCGAGCAGTTGCGTATAGAAAATGAATGCTACTGCGTGGAGGCGAGCGCGGAAGATGGCACGCTGACGATTACTGATAAACAAACGGGCGCTATCTTTACTGGCCTCAACCGTTTTGTCGATGGCGGTGATATCGGTGACCTGTACAACTATTGTCCACCCGCGCAGGATGATCTGGTCAGCCAGCCGCTTGAGCCGCCAAAGATCGAGCTTGTCAGCACGGGGCCTGTCCGCGCGGTATTGCGTGTCAGTGGGCGCTGGTTATTGCCCAGCGCCATTTCCGCTGACAGGACAGAACGCAGTTCGCGTACAACCGCCTGTCAGATTGTCAGTGACATAGCGCTCACCCCCGGTGTTCGTCGCGTCGATATCCATACCAGTATTGATAATAAGGTAAAGGATCACAGGCTACAGGTGGTTTTTCCGGTACCGTATCGTGTAGAGCATGTCGCCGCCGAGGGCACATTCGAAGTACGAACGCGCCCGGTCGCCGCAGAGCGACCCGCGGACGTTGCTGATTGGTCGGAAGAGCCCCTCAATACGTTTCCCCAGAAACGTTTTGTCGATATCAGCAACGGGGCCACCGGGCTAGGGGTGCTCAATCGCGGCCTACCCGAGTATGAAATACTACAGGATGAGCCGAGTGTCGCGCCAGGACACATGGCGGTCGCGCTCACGCTTCTACGCTGTGTGGAATGGCTATCTCGTGGAGACCTCTCTACACGCCGGGGTCACGCGGGCCCAATGGAACATACACCGGAGGCTCAGTGCCTGGGACACCAGGAATTTGATTACGCGTTAGTGCCACATAGCGGAGATTGGCAGGCAGAAGGGGCTCTTGTGCTGCGCGAGGCACAGGCCTTCAATATTCCAGTACGGGCAGTTGTCCCTCTTTCTGATGTAAGTAACGAAGAGCATTGGGGAAAGCTCCCTGCCGATAGCAGGCATCCACGAGAGGGATTCCTACCTTCACGCGCGACGCTGCTCGAAGTTGAGCCGCGTGAGATTGTAGTGAGTGCGATCAAGAGGAGCAACACAGGAAAAGGACTGATTGTTCGCCTATACAATCCTTTTTCCCACGCGATCGAGGCAAGTATACGGCCAGGGGTTGATTTAGCGCGGGCCTTTGTGGCAAACTTACAAGAGGAGGAACAAGAGCAACTCTTCTGGAGCGGTGACGAGGGAGAGCCTCTACACATCGGTTTACGTTCGGGGGAAATTAAGACTATACTGTTCCAATAGGGGGAAAGGAAATGTAGGGGCGGGGCGGGGGCAAGCCCCGCCCGTACATTTATGTGGCGGTTGCCCTTTATTCACAATAATCGAAGTCACAATAGTCCTATCTTGTTGCTGTTTTCTTATTGTGTACGTCTTAACTAAAGACACTATACTATGTATATCCTGAAAGGGGCTTTAGTCCTGCGATGACACATACACTTATGACGCATGTTCTGACTACTATATTAACCACGGGACCGGCTGCAACACCAACGGCTGTTCCCAATCCCACAGCGACAGCCACTTCAGGCAGTTCTACTCTGTCCACTATAACAAACTACCTGGGAGTCTTCATCGGCTTTCTCGTCACCTTTATTGTTATATTCTGGCTCAGCCTGATCATCTGGACCTTCCGCGACATACGATCGCGGACACAAGACTTCTTATCGCAGGTATTGGCGACGCTACTGGTGACGGTCTTCTTCATTGGTGGTTTGTTCATTTATATGATTTTGCGTCCGCGGCAGACGTTGGCAGAGATCTATGAGCGCCAGTTAGAGGAAGAATCGCTGCTGGCGGAGATGACTGAACGCCAGACCTGTAACAACTGCCATGCGCGTGTCGAGTCAGATTTCCAGGTATGCCCTTCTTGCGGTCAAAAGCTGAAGCGGCCATGTCCCAAGTGCGAGCGTCTGCTGGAGCTACGATGGACCTTCTGCCCCTATTGTGCCACTAACCTGACTGGCGCTCCAATGCAGAGCATGCCAGGAATGGCTGGTATGCCTGCTATGCCAATGCAAGGAATGCCTCCCGGTGGTCCAGGTGTCCCCATGAGCGGCCCAAGATATTAAGGCTTTAGCGGGGTAAGGGAACCAGGGCGGGAGCACCAGGGTAGGGGCAAACCCTACCCACATTTCAACCCCAAAAGGTGACAGAAATGTAGGGGTAGGGCTTGCCCCTACCCTGAATGGCGGTTGGGCAATCATGCGGCTTCTGCATTTTCTTTAGGGCTTAAAATGTGGTATAATGAAGTGTCGGAAAATGTGGTGACTTTGCCGTATTTTCCGTGTGCTAAAAGAATAATTTGTTATTACAAACAATGGCATTCGGCCTTTTGGTTGGATGAGGATTGAATATATAGGGTTACGTTGGCAGCCCAGTCCTCCACATGGGCGAGTGCAAGCTCCACCCCTGCTATACGCGATGCATTGGCCTATCAGGGCCGTGTAATAGTAGTGGCGAGGCTTGTTCTTGCTCTATGAAGCGTCTTCAGTCCGCGCTTATGGGAGGATGCTCCTCTTTAATCACACAATAATCACCGAAGCTTCGCTTCACAAAATCTCGCAAAAGGTGCAGGCTCTATGGCAAAAACGAGAGAATCAATTATGGCAGAACAACCCGATGATCATCACGCTCTAATTAACGATAGCGCAACCAGAAATGGCAGTGGGAAAGTGAATGGGAACGGGAATGGCGGCGAAAATGGTTACAGTGAACAAAATATCCAGATTCTCGAAGGTTTAGAAGCTGTGCGGGTGCGTCCCGGAATGTATATTGGTGCAACCGACCAGCGCGGCCTACACCATCTCATCTATGAAGTTGTCGATAACAGCATCGACGAAGTGATGGCCGGCATTGCCGACACCGTCATTGTCACCATCCATGCCGATAGCTCGGTGACTATTGAAGATAATGGGCGCGGCATCCCTGTCGAGGAGCATCACCAGCGTCCCGGCCTCTCCACGCTTGAAGTGGTAATGACCATCCTGCACGCAGGAGGAAAATTTGGTGGCGGCGGCTACCAGATCAGCAGCGGGCTGCACGGCGTGGGCGTTTCCGTTGTCAACGCACTCTCCGAGTGGTGCCAGGTCGATGTCAAACGCGACGGCATCCTCTATCGCCAGCGCTACGAACGAGGTATAGCCGTCACGCCTCTCGTGGAAGTGGACCCCGTTGAAGAGAACGATACAGGTACCATCACCACCTTCTTAGCTGACCTGGAAGTGATGGAGACGCGCGATTACAACTTTGACGTGCTGGCGCAGCGTTTTCGCGAGATGGCCTACCTCAACCGCGGCCTGACAATCGCGCTCTATGACGAACGCAGCGATCGCGAAGCGACCTTCTACTTTGAAGGTGGGCTGGTCTCCTTTGTGCGCTACCTGAACAAGAACCGTGGCCGTGTCCAGTCTCGCCCGGTCAGCACCATTCGCGAGATCGACAATGTGAAGGTTGAGATGGCGGTACAATACAACGATAGCTGGACCACCACCGAATTTTCCTTCGCCAACGGCATTAACACCGTTGATGGCGGTATGCATATCACTGGCTTCCGCAGCGCGCTCACGCGTTCGCTTAACGACTACGCGCGCAAAATGAATTTCCTCAAGGAGAAGGATAGCAACCTCACGGGTGACGATGTGCGCCAGGGCCTGACGGCTGTACTTAGCGTTAAAATGCCCAATCCACAATTTGAGGCGCAGACAAAGGCCAAGCTGAACAACGCGGAAGTTCGTCCTATCGTTGAGGTGGTCACGGCGGATATGCTCACCAAGTACCTGGAAGAGACGCCGAGCGAGGCCAAAGTCATCATCGATAAGTGCCTGACCTCCGCGCGAGCACGTGAAGCGGCGCGGGCCGCACGCGAGTTGATTCAACGCAAGAACGCGTTGGACACGACACTGCCAGGCAAACTCGCCGACTGCTCCGAGAAACACGCCGACCGCTGCGAACTGTACCTGGTCGAGGGTGATTCGGCGGGTGGCTCCGCCAAGCAGGGACGCGACCGACA
>CATPCK010000931.1 GCA_955652655.1 uncultured Ktedonobacteraceae bacterium
CAATATGTTGCAAGCTGCCCAGCAAGGTCGTCCCGATTTTGAGGCGTACCAGTCATACAAAGCGGCAGTCGTGGCATATGTGCATGGTTTTGCGCAAGCGTTGACACAGTACAGTCGCCGCATTCGCACACTGCTTGCCTCGTGGCATGAGACAGGAAAGAAAGAGCGACTCGTTGAGATCATTGCTCAACACCTTGAGCCTCCGGCACCGACACTTGAAAGCAGGTCGACCGAGGACGACTTATCACAGGAAGCACGTAACCAGGTGGAAGCAATGATGAACTGGTTTGCCCTGGGGAAGAATGCCGATTCTTTCCGCCGCAATGCACTCGCCGAGGTGGACAAGGTCGTGCGCCGTGCATCTGTACTGTCAGCTTCCATCCGGCCAAATGCGAATTACGCGACCAATTTGCATATGCTAGCGCAGCAATTGTTAAGGGCAAATAATGGTGAGACGGCGCAACAGCTTTTCAGCCTTGCTTTCGCCAATTTGCTACCTGTTCACCTGCCAGAAAGTCTTGCGGGCACTCCTAGCGCCACATATGATGCAACAGAAGGCAGCGCGTGGCAAGAGCCACCAGACGTTAACCTGCGATTGCGGCCTATCAGTCGCGCTAATCGCGGGGACCATCCGCTGGAAGACCCGGTGATTGATAACCGTACCATTATCAGTAACATTGTTCATCAATACGAAGAAAAACGCCAGCAGGAGGTCCAACGTTTCACCCGGCTGTTCGCTACGGCGTACCTTGATATTGGCATGATCAAGCATATCACGACTGAAGAGCGGGACGTTCTGATGACAGTGATCGATGGCTGCCAGGGTGATACGCGGCACCAATATCGCGCCCCGGACGGAACAGTCATTGTCCTGCTTAACCCGGATGAGGAAATGTACGCGGCGCTGCGGGCACCGGATGGCGTGTTACTGCTGCCACGTTATCGTTTACAGCGCGAGGAAATAGAAGGGGGAGCAGCATGATGGAAGAGCGTGAAGTACTTGCAATTCCTATTGACGGGGGAACAGACTCCTTGCAGGAACCAGGCACGGAGACGGCAGCACCAGCCATAGCAACAGCGGCAGGCCGCATCGATCGCATGGTTACGTCGCGCCAGCGCACCTACACAGCAGAACTCACGAAGGCACATGTGGCCTTGATGGAAAGGGAAGTAATCCTCTCGAAACACATTGATCTGTTTCGACTGGTGAATCGCCACTATTACACATTACAGAAGTGGCATGATGAAAACACAGGCTGGCGTATTCAGCGCAGCGCAACGGCTATTCGCCTGGTACGACAACTTAGCGCAACCACGCCTGGTTATCTTTACGATCGACTCAAGGAACCAAGGGATTTTGCCTGTCTCACATGGATTCTCTGGTACGCTGAAAATCGCCAGCTTACCGGTCGCGGCAATGAACAACAATTCTTACTCTCCCAGCTGGCCGAGCAGATACAAGAGCAGTCAACTTCAGGCGTTGACGAGGATGCAGCCTTCGATTTTCGCAGGCCGTCAGATCGCTATAGCATTCAACGTGCCCTGCAATATTTGGAAGACCTGGGAGCCTTGCAGTTGGTAGATGGGCAGACGAAGGAATGGGCACAACAGGCAGAGGATGCCGATGTGCTCTACGAGTTTACTGACGTGATACGTTCACTCGTTTCAGCATTCAATCCGCAATTGTTGGAGGTAGTGGCTAAGTACATCAACAATGAGGAAAAGGTACTTCAACCTACGCTGCTACAGCACATACTGGGCGATCTTTTTCCTGTCATGGCTATCAAGCCGCTGGTGAGAGCATGGCGCACATTGCTGCTCGGCCCAGTTTTGCTCAGGTATGATGACCCTGAAGCGTTCGCCGAGCTGGTGGATTATACCGATGAAGTAGCCAATGATTTGCTTGAAACATTTGGCTGGCTGCTCGATGTGAAACGCGATTATGCCTGTATCGTGCGCGCCAGTGGCATGTCTTCGGGCCCAGTTACTAGCCTGACTCCTTTTGGCACCAGTGATCAGATGGCCATGCTGATGTGTACAGCGATCCGCGAGCAGGTTAGCAGCGGTGCATGGCCGGGGCCAGATACATATGGCTGCGTGCATGTAACAACGGAGGATATGAATGCATTGTTTTATACATTGCGCGAGCGGTATGGAGAGAACTGGGGCAACGAGGCACGCAGCAAAGGCTCGCGCAGCTTGTTGAACGATATCTACAAAAAGATGCGCCAGGTTGGCCTGCTGCGAGGGCCCGATGGCGCAGGAAATGTGATGATATTGCCGACAGTGGCCCGGTACAGCGCAAGCTATGAGAGGGCCGGGCAGGAGCAGAAACTTGCAGGTAAAAGTAAATCAAAGTCAGAGACGTTAACATTGCCTGGCCTGGATGAGTCAGCATAAAGATAACCGAAGGGGTTATTACGGAATAAGGACAACTATATGCAATACACACTTGATAATTTTACGGAATGGCCCACATCGTTAAATGGAGCATCAGAGTCGACATTG
>CATPCK010000932.1 GCA_955652655.1 uncultured Ktedonobacteraceae bacterium
AGCCTGGCCTGATTGGTCGGTGACAACAAAAATTGACACCTGGAGCTACTGGCGTACCGCCTTGCGTGCAATCTACTGTCATCGAACGCAACTGCCTGCCTACCACGTGTTGGAACAATTGACAGAAGAGCAGCGCAAAAGTCTATGGAGCTCTCAAAGCTATTATCGTGTCTTCAGCGTGGTCAATGGTGGCCGGCTTGTGGAAGAGGATCTGTTCGAGGGATTACGATAACTTCAAGACTATAGGAAGACCATTACAAACACAAGTGAAGAGAAAAATACTCCCACCCGCGAGGGGTGGGAGTATCAGTTATGAAACAAACTTACGCTTGTTATTCAGATAATCAACCAGCAGGTATTCACCCAGATTGTTCTTATCTGCATAGAAGGTACGTCCGTGGTTGATCTGTGACATCTGGTTCACAAAAGCAATCATCCAGTTATCGTCCTCCAACATGAAGGTATTGATGGTGATGCCCTCGCGAGTACAACGCTGTACTTCCAGTAGCGTCTGCTGCTCCGCCATGTGATTATATGGCCAATTAAAAAGCCATTCGCCATCTTCGTACCAGACCGTCGGACCTCCGTCGGTTATCATGATAATCTGCTTGTTCACACCGCGATGGCGTGCCAGGAGTTGGCGTGAGAGCATCAAACCATGCGCCATATTTGTACCCTGCTGATTATCAAGAGTACTCATCTCGATCAGCTCATTGGGCTTAAATTCCTGAGCAATACGAGAAAATCCGACGATATAGAGGTTGTCACGCGGAAACTGCGAGCGGATCAGGCTTTCTAACGCGACAGCCACCTTTTTCGCAGCGGGTTGACAGCCGTTATAGATCATACTCAGGCTCATGTCGATCATCAAAACGGTCGATGATTGTGTGGTAAACTCGGTACGATAGACCTCAAAATCTTCTTTTTGCAGTCCAACCGGTGTCCCTATCCCACGCCGGTGCAGCGCATTCATCAAGGTCTTTTCCAGGTCAAGCAGGAAGGGATCACCGAATTGGTAAGCTTTACTCTCATCGGTACGCTCACCCCCTACTCCACGGAAGGGACTGACGTGTCGACCGAAACCATCGCGCTTGAGTTTATTAAAAATGTCCTGTAGAGCCTTCTGTCCAATTTTACGAATGCCGCGAGCGGTTAACTCCCAACGGTTGCCGCGTTTCTGAATATAGCCCGCCTCTTCCAGCATCTTCATCAGCTCTTTCAGTTGCTCAACCGACTGGTACTCCTCGTCACCTAGCAGTTCTTTCACCTTCTCGCTATCGATAGCCTCCAGGTTATCCATGCGGCGGGCTTCACTAAACTGATCTTCAAGCCCCTCCATCTGCTGCAAACGGCCCATCATGCGCATCGCTTCATTGAGAGGTAGAGACTCGTCGCCACGGAAGTTGAAGCGCGTGCGCATATTTTCCGTAGGTGCTACGGCCTCAAGATTCTGCGCCAGTTCCATCAAGTCCACGCGGATGCGGTCATCACCCATGAGCTGTTCCATGAGATTCTGTAACTCTTCTCGCTGCTCTGGAGAGAGGTTATCCATGATGCCCTGCATAGCCGCCATTTGCTGCTGCATCTGCTCGATCAGATCATCCAGTGAATTGACACCGGGGAAATACTCACCGTGCTTCTGCATAAACGAATCGAAATCCGGCTCTTTACCTTCCTGTCGCTCACGCAGCATTTTATTCAGATCGCGGATCATTTCGCGCATGCGCGCGATATCTTCGGGGGTCATGTTCTGGAGTGACTGTTGCATCCCCTGGAAGAACTGCTGCATCATCTGCTGTTGCAGGCTATCCATCAGTTCTTTGAATTTTTCCCGCGCCTGGTCGTCCATAAAATCATACTCAGAGAGCCCTTTGACCTGGCCAGGTATATCTGCAGGCAGTTTATCAAGGTAATCCTGCTTGCGTTTGGCAATCATCTCCAGCATCTTGCGTTTCTGCTCAGGGGTGAGATCGCCTCCATTCTCGCCACCCGACTCACCTTGCTGGCCTTCCTGCCCTTGCTGGTCCTGCTGGCTTTGGCTCCCTGGTGACTGCTGTTGACCCTCCTGTCCCTGAGCTCCGCTCGCAGGTTGTTGACCTGCCTGCTGCTGATCAGGTTCCTCCCCATCCAGGCGGCGCTGGATGCCCTCGCGTTCGAGCTGCTTGATCTCTTCAAGCTTCTCGCGCAAATCGTCCATTACGCCAGAGGCCATATTATAGCGATTGAGTTGCTGATTGCGCTGCTCGCGCATCCGCTCCATCAACTCTCGCAGCCCCATGGTGCGCCGTCCTTCATCGCTACGCATACCATCCTGCATCAGGCGCTTGAGCGCCTGTTGCAGATTTCCACTTTCCATGTAATCATCCGAAAGGGCCTTCAGGATATCGTCAGCATCAAGTCCCTCGATTTGCTGCGTACCATCCCAGCGCGAATATCCATAGCGGTTCTTAAAAAAGCGTTCGAACATGGCAGTATCCCTTTAGCGCCGATAGCGTATCTTACCACTGACTTCATCCTTATTAAGACGCCGGTTCAGATGTAGACCTTCGAGAATAAACTCGATACTTGACGCAATACTGGCAGGGCTACCACGTCCGTTCAATTTATCGATGGCTTTGCTCAAACCGCCCACCTTCGAAAGCTGGTTCACGTACTCCATGGATGGCATATCGTCACCCACATGCACGCTTAAACCGCGTTCAAACCCTGCGACTAGCTGCTCAAATTCACGGTTCTCAAAGTAATCACCAAAGACGCTGAGTACTGCCGCGTTGATGAGCTTCTGTACGACACGCTCTTCTTTGATATCGCCAACTGTATCAAGCTCAATCTTGCCACAAGTGGAGGCGAATATAGCGGACAGATCACTGATCCGAGGTGCTACATAGCGCTCTTTGAGCCGCAAAGCGCGGCGACTGGCGCTGCTGAGCACATTCTCGAAGTTCGAAACGGAGACACGCACACTGACACCCGAACGCTGACTGATGTCGTTACTACGCCTGGCTAACTGAGTAATCTCAGCAATGATTTCTTTCATAAACTGCGGGAAAATGACTTCTAATCCCTCGGTGATAAAGTGATTGCTTTCAGATTCCATGATCTGCATCTCATGCTCCACAGTACGTGGATAGTGGGTGCGAATTTCAGAACCAACACGGTCCTTAAGCGGCGTGATGATACGTCCACGGTTGGTATAGTCTTCGGGGTTGGCACTGGCGACGACATATACATCCAATGGCAGGCGAATTTTATAGCCACGAATTTGTACATCACGCTCTTCCATGATGTTCAGTAGACCTACTTGGATACGTTCAGCCAGGTCTGGCAGTTCATTGATGCAGAAAATCCCACGGTTCGTCCGCGGAATCATGCCATAGTGAATCGTCAGCTCATCCGAGAGGTAGCGACCCTCTGCGACACGAACGGGGTCAACCTCGCCGACGAGATCAGAGATGGTGATATCAGGTGTCGCCAGCTTCTCACCGTAACGCTTATCGCGAGGCAACCAGGCAACCTCAACATCATCACCACGTTCCTCTACCTTATCACGGCATGCCTTACAGACAGGCTCATAGGGATTATCATTTATCTCGCAGCCAGCAATGACCGGCAAGACTTCATCTAGCAGGTTTACGAGATTACGTGCCATACGTGTCTTTGCCTGGCCACGCTCGCCTAGAAAGATAATGTCCTGGCCGGAGAGAATAGCGTTTTCTATCTGTGGAATAACTGTCTCTTCATAGCCGATAATTCCGGGGAACAGCTCTTCCCCTCTACGTATCTTATGGATGAGATTTTTCCGCAACTCTTCTTTGACAGGAAGTAACCTATATCCACTTTCACGCAATTCACCAATAGTGCGTGGACGAGTTGTAATGGTCATTGAGTTTTGTGCTACCTTTCTTGGGGCCTGGTTACATGGAATGCATGTTCGGGAAAGGGGACAACCAACCAATCCTACATGATCCCACTGTACCATCAACAGGTGGAACCAACTTGATTCTACCGCTTCAAGCAAGAAAACGCAAGAGCAGACAGTGAAAGCGGTATTGATGTTCCTACCATACAGGAACATCAACATCCGCCCAAATCACCGATTCCGGGTATTGATTGGCGCGAGCGCCGCCCGGTAAAAGCTGTTGCGCGACCTGCTCAAGGGCACCGCGTCGCTCAGCAAGCGATATCTCTGCCTTGCTTCTGATCAAGTCTTCCTCAACCCATGGTGAGACAGCCAGGATATCACCTTTCATAGCCTTCCCCGTCATGGTGTGGACGAAACCGTCATTGCCGACAAAGTTGCAGTATGGGTCAGGCTCGTTATCACTCTTCCTGGTGATAGTTGACTGCCCATCGAACGTAACATCAAAGAAATTCCCTACCTGCATCGGGCAAATATTAAAAGAGAGGTGAGGATAGTCATCCTGGAGCGAGCCAAGTACTGAATTGAGCCATTCCTGCGGTTGCCATTCACACGTTTTGGAGGGACTGGCCCACGGCTGGTCATTGGCGTCATTCTGAATAAGGATACAGGCGCTCAGGCTATCCAATTTTTGAAGATACTCCGGTGTAAATGCATCCAGGCTAATCGCCATACCAATCTTGCCGATATCAGTCTCAAAGGCTTGAACGCTGCCCAACTCCCCTGGTGTAAGATCAAGCGTAGCCTTCTCACTGTCCGTTAGATATACCTTATCAGTCGTACCAATGAGTCGGCCATCCGGTCCCCACAAAAAACCGGTATTATACACACCGGGACCATCGGGAAGATACACTTTCCCAGAATTTCGCCGTCCGAATCGGTTGATATCCGCTGTAGACGTAGAACAATGCACATGAGGCGTTACAGTGGTTGCCGATAAATAGATTGAATGCTTAGCTGCTACCAGGCTCAAGGTCGATTCAAATGGGCGATACAACGCGTCCGACAATGAAAGGAGCAGCGATCGAACCAAAGAAATACCTGGATAGAGATGGCGATAATGAAGCATACGACGTGCATACCCTAAAGCCAGCATACTTATTGCCACATTTGCGGTATGCATATGCCGCGATAGGTACCCTCGCCTACCGGTAAGTGCCAGCGGCAGGCCCAAAATCTCCCCTAAAGCAACAAGGTTCGGTCGATCTATTGCTAAATGCGGTGCAGCCAGATCTACAATGCGTTCTAACTCTGCTGAGAAACTATGCTCCGTCACCGCAGTCTGCAGATTTATCTGGTTCCCCACAGCGATCAATCGCGCTGGTCGCATTTCAGTACATTGTTGAGTTTCATGGATATTCATGAGAAATTCCCACTGGTAAAGATGTCCAGATTGTCGAAATTCTTCTCTTCACCACCCTGCATCCAGAGAC
>CATPCK010000933.1 GCA_955652655.1 uncultured Ktedonobacteraceae bacterium
CCGGACGCTCTTGCTCTTCCTCAAGGCGTTCCTCATATGGAAAGCCACCAGGAGTATCCAGCACGCGCAAACGCAGGACACCCACAACTTTTTGCCCCAGTTTCAACGGGATCAGGCGCAACGAGCGGCCGACCGCCCGCCCCACGGCAGTGCTCTTTACAATGACGCGCTGTACAACGCGAGGGGACGTGGACGGAACAAGGGCGCCATCGTCGTAGAGGCCCATAGTCCGGCCATGCGCGATCACCCAGGCGGCGATGGCCTTCTCATCTGATGAGAGGGCGATCTGTTCCACCGGTTGATAGGCACTTGCCTGAACCTGCAGGGTTCCTTCCGTATCCGGCTGCAGAATGGCGCAGTCATGCACGCCCCAGGAGGACAACACATCGACGACTGAGCGCGCAATCGTGTGAAGCTGGCGCTCCGGTTCTCCCTCGCGGTTGGTTACGCGCACCAAGTCATAGAGGATGTGCGTCTCACGCTCCCTGCGCGACGCCTGCTCAGCGCGTTCGCGCAGGGCAGCAGCGAGCTGGCTGGTCAGGATGGCGGTGACCAGGAAGACAAACAGGGCAATCCATTCTTCCACGCGGTTGATGGTAAAGACATACAGCGGCGGCACGAGGAAGTAATCGAAGGCGAGAAAGGCCACCAGCGAGGCAAGAATAGCAGGGTAGCGGCCACGTGTGCTCGCCAGTGCGAGTACCACGAGCAGATACACGATCGAGATGTTGGGAATGCGCGGGTAGAGCTGAAACTGGTAAATGACTGCTGTGACCAGCATCGCTCCTCCAAATGCCAGTACGCTATCAAGCAGATAGCGCTGCCAGGGGAACGCGCCGTGCGCCTCGACGGGCAGCACGTGTTCAATAGTACTCATGCGGGTGCGACCTTTCCTCTTCGCCAGAACCATGATGACTTTTAACAAAATACTTCGGATACCGGAACATCTACCGAGGCCGATCAATCGGCTGTGGGCGCGATAAATCGGCCCCTACTGTAGGGCCGGATGATGTTGTTCATCTGCGTCATAGAGGGAAAGAATTGCGAACAAGGCAGAAGTATATATTGCTCTTGTCAGAAATTGCCCCTTTCCCAAACTGAAGTATAAGCCTAAAAGTGTAAAGAGGCGTTCTGGATCTCCGGCAAAATACTCTGGATTTGCTCAAGAAATGGACGATGACGGTGGTATCTGCCTTTTTTCTTCACTTGACACCAATCGGCCCACGCTCCTCCCCTTCCTTTCCGGTCCGGCTGCGCAGGTGCTGCGGAATGTCTGTGACCACGATGTCGGAGCGGGCCAGCAAGGCAGTCTTCAAATGAAACGCCGTCTGGTTGTGCAGGAAAAATTCCCACCAGTGGGCCACCACAAACTCGGGCAGAATCACAGTCAGGGTATCCTCCGGATACAAAGCGTGCACCGTGTCGATGTAGGCCAACAGCGGACGGAGAAGCGAACGATACGGCGACTCGACCACCACCAGGTAGGTCTCCTCCTCCTGCGAGAGACGATTTTGCAAGCGCTCCCACTTCGACTGCACCATTTCCACCTCCTGCTCATCCATGGCCACGTGTGCTGCCGTCACATGGTGAGAGATCGAGCGGGCGTAGGCCAGGCTCTGGAGCGAAACGCTGTCATGTTCGGCAACCGGCACGATAACACGGTGGAGAACATCCTTTGGGCGCAGGGGGAGCGTGTTGTTTTGCGCCGGGAGCGTCAGGTTGGTCACCACGATCTCTGGCCGGAAGAATAAGCTGATCTTCAGACGTAGAATGATGGGGTTGCGCAGCAGGCGTTTGAGGAAGGAGCCTTCGGCGAATTCCGGCAGCACGACCGTCAGCGTCTCGTCAGGGTATTGCTGCTGCATCGTATCGATGTAGTGAAGCAGTGAACGCACGAGGGAGCGGCGCTCCGGCTCGACGATCTCGAGGTGAGCGCGTTCGTCTTCAGTGAGCGCGCTTTGCTCTTCCTCCCAGGCGGTACGCAGGGCATCGGTCTTCTGCCTGTCAAGCGCCAAATGCACCGCAGTCACTCGTGGGGTGATCGAGCGGGCGTAGGCCAGGCTGCGTTTCGCCGCGAGGTCCAGGCGCTCCACCGGCACGATGAAACGGTGGTGAATGTCTTTCGGGCGAATGGGGATCTCTGTGGTACGCTCGCGCTCGACATGCAGGTAGTGCCGGTGGATTGCGAGGAACATCAGCACTAGCAAGGGAATGAGGATGACGACGATCCAGGCTCCCGACAGGAATTTCGTGGTGGCGATCACCAGGGCCACCAGCAGCGTGGTGAGCGCGCCTAACCCGTTGATCGCCAAGCTGCGCTGCCACCCCCTCTTTTCCCTCCGTAAACGCCACCAGTGACGCACCATCCCGCCCTGCGAAAGGGTAAACGACATGAAAACGCCGACGGCGTACAGGTTAATGAGGCTGGTGGTATCCCCCTTGAAGACGACGAGGAGCAAACTGGCAAGCACGGCCAGGAAGACGATGCCAATCGAGAACGCCAGGCGGTCGCCCCGGAAGGCGAACTGATGAGGCAGGAAGTGATCGCGCGCCAGCAGGGAGGACAGGCGGGGAAAGTCGGCGTAGCTGGTGTTGGCTGCCAGTGTCAGGATCAAGAGCGTGGCGATCTGGAACACAGGAAACATGAAGAATAGCGGTCCGGTAAACACCTGCTGCGCGATCTGCCCAATGACTGTGGGGTTGCCAACCGGGTTGGCCTCGATATGATATGACATGGCCAGCACTGTTGTGCCGATAAAGAGCGTTCCAAGGATCACGGCCATCCAGGTGAGTGTGATCGCGGCATTGCGCGGCTCGGGTTTCTTAAAGGCGGGGATCCCATTGGAAATGGCCTCGACCCCGGTCATCGCCGAACAGCCAGCCGCAAACGAGCGGAGGATCAGGAAGATCGAGAGCGGTTCGGTAGCGGCCACGTATTGGAAGTGACCGATGACGGGGTTGTGCTGGATGAAAAAGGACTTCAGAGCGCCCACGATGATGAGCAATAGGGCACTGCCGATGAAAATGTAGGTAGGGATGGCGAAGATCGAGCCCGACTCGCGCACCCCGCGCAGGTTCACGAGCATGATGAACAACACCAGAGCCACATCGATGCTCACAATGGTGAAGGTCGAAGATAAGGCGGGGAAGAGCGTGGCAAGAGCTTGCACGCCAGCAGCCACGCTGACCGAGACGGTGAGGACGTAATCGATCATGAGCGAGGCGGCGGCAACCAGCCCCGGCAGGGTTCCCAGGTTATCTTTTGCCACGATATAGGACCCGCCGCCATTGGGGTAGGCGGGAATCGTCTGACGATAGGAAAGGGCTACAATGGCCAGCAGGAGCACGATGGCAATGCTGATGGTCAAGGTCAACCCGAGGTTGATCGATCCGGCGACGATCAGCGTAGCAAGAATGGCCTCGGTCGCATAGGCTACAGACGAGATCGCGTCCGATGAGAGAACGGCAAGGGCCTTGAATTTGGTCAGCCGTTCGTTTTCCGAGCGCGATGTGGGGATGGGGGTGCCGATCAGCATACGTTTGACGCGACCCCACGCGTTGGTTGGAGCCTGGGTGACTGCTGTCGCTTCGAGCACACCGCGGCGGACGCGCCGCAACGCGGGCTTGCGCGGGAGCACAAAGCGGACCCGTTCATTGCCAGGTAATCGCCCCGGAAGCACCTCGGGACGAACGAGCAGGCCAGGTTCGGCGTCAGAGAGTGGGTACTCTCTTGTTCTGCTCGTACCGCTATGTTGATCGTCCTCCCGAGGTTGCTGGTCTTTTTCAATCATCGTATCTACTCCCTTTCTATGCTTGATCGCGTGAGTGCTCACAGGCTCTCCTGGGATAGCATTCACGGTCTGTTAGTTCTCACAAGATCAGGAGAACCAGAGTACTGGGGTAACGCTACTTCCTGGTCCACCTGCCGTTCTTCGGGTGCGGGCCGACGCTGCACCTGCTCGCCTGCACGCTGCTGATGACGTAGCCAGCAGTGGGAGATACGCTCGCGCAACCGTGACACCCAGGAAGGCCCCCTCGATGGGAGATGTATGAGATAGAGCGGGCAGGATCGCAATGCCTTGAGCTGCCCAATCGTCTCAGCGCTCAGCAAACTCCCGCTCTGACCATGGAGCACGAGCAGTATTCCGTCACACTGCAACTGAGCTACAAGCACGAGCATGCTTTGCACCACATTGCCTGTAAACACCTCGAAACGCTCAAGAGGAACCTGGTGCCGTAAAGCTTTGTGCTGCACAGCCTCTAAAAAATCCTTGGATTGTTGGATGTGCTCCAAGCGGGCTCCCTTACCTCTCACCTGAGGCACAGAAATCAGGGAGAGTGA
>CATPCK010000934.1 GCA_955652655.1 uncultured Ktedonobacteraceae bacterium
ACGAAGCTCAGTCAGTTCTGTCACGGCTGCGGCAAGACACTCAAAAAGCCGCTCTCCCTGCGCTTTCACCAGTGCCAGTGCGGTATTGGCCCGGTGCAGCGAGACCTCTACTCGGCGTTTCTGGCCGCCTACCTTAATCCAGGACACCCTGAACCCTCGTGTGCCCAGTATGTTGTTCCCTGGGAAGGTGCGGAAGCGCGCCTGCAGGCCGCACACGAGCGAGTGCAACAACGCGCGAGAGAGGGGAAATGCTTGCCCCGAAGCCTGGGCTGTGCGCAGGCCGGAGCGCGTCGGCCTAGCAGTCCGAGTCAACCGACACAAGAGTCAGCCTTCTTCCTCACACGAGGCAGGCTGAAAGCGTGGAAGGACGGCTCAGAACCCCCGCTGCTTTAGCACGGGGAGCTTTCAGGAGAATGTGGCTCTACGGACCATGTACGAATGCTTCGGGAAGAGGCCAAGGCCAACAAACGGGAAGCGGGCGGTCTTCGCACGAAGCTTCGTCGTGGAGCGAGTCCATTCCTGGCTGAATCGCTTTCGCCGTCTGCTGGTTCGCTCTCGAGAAAAAGCCGCGGAACTATCTGGCGTTTCTCCATTTCGCTTGCGGCTTGATCGCTTTTCGAGCCGCAGGGTTATTCGGATAGGCTTTTAGTGGGGATGTACTGGACGGTGAGGAAAATATACCAGGATACGCCTTCTGTAACACTATCTCAACGTCGGTAACAACCGAATTCCCATGGAAGAGACGCTATCCTTGAGAGGTGAAAGTGAGCAGGGAGCTGTATTGGTCCATAGTTATGTGGCGCCACCATTGAAGCCCGATGATCTCATTCGCACGAACGTTGCACTCTATGTCCGTCTGTTTGAAGAATCCTGGGATGGAACTTGAATCCCGTGGTTTCAAGACGGATGGTCACGCGAAGGATAAGCCTCTCATGAAAAATTCGTTTAGTTACAATACCCTGCTTGCTAAGCGGTGGGCATGGATGGTAATACAAGGATTTGTTCTTTGCAGTAGTGCAAGCCATGGGGTCAGCAAGATTACACATCCCGTCAATCAAGCTTCTGCATGCGGAGATGGCAAAGCTGCTGGAGAATACGTTCCGTGCCGTCAACATCGGCCTG
Source organism: uncultured Ktedonobacteraceae bacterium (assembly GCA_955652655.1). GTDB lineage: Bacteria > Chloroflexota > Ktedonobacteria > Ktedonobacterales > Ktedonobacteraceae > UBA11361. The sequence continues at coordinate 1,123 of CATPCK010000934.1, forward strand.
GTGAACGAAATCGCCATTATGTGTGAAAAACTTCCCATCGGTGTATGGGAAGTCATTGATGCAGCAGCAACAAAGCCCTTCGGTTTCATGCGCTTCTTGCCAGGCTCGGGTCAGGGTGGACAGTGTATTCCAGTCGACCCACACTATCTTTCCTGGAAACTCAAGACGCTTGATTACACGGCACGCTTTATCGAACTGGCGGCGGAGGTCAACAGTAGTATGCCGCATTACGTTGTGAAGAAGATCGGTGAGGCACTGAACGAACAGCGCCTCAGCTTCAATGGTGCGACTGTGCTTGTGTTGAACGTTACCTACAAGCGTAATGTTGGGGATACGCGTGAATCTCCTGCCTTCGCTCTTATTCAAGAGTTGGTAGCTCGCAAGGCGGGGGTGCTCTACAACGATGAGTGTGTATCAACCCTGATGCAGGGCAATCAGACACTGCACTCACAGCCACTAAGGAGTGAGCTGTTGCAAGCTGCCGACTGCGTCGTCATCGTCGCAGACCACAGGTATTACGATGTCCCCTGGATTGTAGGCGAAGCGCGTTGTATCGTAGACACGCGCAACATGACCCGGGGCTACAAGGATGAAACAATTTTTCGGCTCTGAAAAGGTGTATAGCAATGTCTCTGCCTTCTGGATCTCTAAGCACTACCAGTCCACACATGGCAGCAATGGCTGCTAAATCTGTCCATAAACAGATTTTTCGCGCTCTGCTGACCCTTTCATCTGCCGCTCTGTTGGTTCGCGTCTTCGGCATGCTCAATCAGATTGTCGTCACCACGCGCTTCGGGGCTGGGGCGACAATGGACGCATACTTTGTCGCCTCCACGCTCCCTATCCTGCTGGCCACTCTGCTCAGCACCTCTATTGAAAGTTCTGTCATTCCGGTCTTTACACAAATACGCGCGCAAGGAAAAGAGCAGGCCTCCAGACTCTTCAGTACGTTGCTGAATCTCTTATTTCTCGGTACAGTACTGCTCACACTGGTAATGCTCACCTTTCGTGATCAGCTGATTCACCTTTCGGCTCCGGGATTGGACCCATTCCGTGCGGCACTCGCCGCGAACCTGGCCCCATTTATCTTTCCAGTGCTCTTGCTGATGGTGGTGATAAGCTTCCTGGAATGCATTCTCAACGCAGAAGGTCAGTTCGGTTGGCCCGCCTACGCCGGGTTATTGGTACCGCTCACCACGGCCATACTCGTGCTGATACTAGGCAGATCAAATGGCGTCGTCATACTCTCTATCGGTATGCTGGCAGGTCTCTGCCTGCAACTCTGCGTGGTTATCGTACGCGCGCGACGCGCAGGACTCGTCTATCGACCGAGCATGGACTTGCGCAATCCAGGACTCCGCACGATTTTGACGATAGCCTGGGTAGCGCCCTTTAGCATATTACTCAGTCAGGCCAGTACCTTAGTCGATCAGGTGTTTGCCTCATCTCTTTCGGCAGGCAATATCTCCGCACTCAACTATTCACTCAAGCTCGTGAGCGTCTTTACTGGCGTCATTTTTATTTCCGTTGGACGTGCCGCGGTACCCTACCTCTCCCGTCAAGCTGGTAGAAATGATATGAAAGCCTTCAAGGAAACGCTGCGTTTCTACCTGTGGATCGTGGGCATTGGCACAACCGTGCTGGCTGCACTCACGCTTGTGCTGGCGCATCCACTGGTGCGAATCCTCTTTCAGCGTGGGGCCTTTTCTGCCGAAGACACGAACCGTACCGCCATCACACTGGTGGGCTTCGTGGTTGGCCTGACGCCTATGGCGATTGGCTTCATCCTGGCGAGGGCATTTGTCGCTCTTCGCAAGAACCGCTTCCTCCTGGTGACCACTATCTTCGACGTGATCGCCAACGTCATCTTTGACTATATCTTTGCTCGCCTTTGGCAGAGCCCTGGAATCGCCCTGGCCACCTCGGCAGTCTACTTTTGCACCATGTTCATCCTGCTCTTCATGCTACGCCGCCTGATTGGTAAGCTCGACATCCTCACCCCTCCCCCTGAGTTTCGGCGGGTGATGGTGGATAGGGGCTCCTGGTTCAGCATTCCCCATCGCCTGCTCCAGCGGATCGTACGCATTGGCATCATAGTGGCGATCTTTGCAGCCGGGGTTGTTGGCGTCTACTGGAACTCGCTCTATACCCTGCGTGCCGCCTTTGGTTCTCTCATCCTACTGGCCTTCCTGCGCTATCGCTATGCACTGCTGATCGCCTGGGTGATGCTCGATGCATTCATCGGTTCAGCGCTGCCATTCTTCAATGGCAACAATTTTGACACAGCCCTGACGGTGCCAACCCTGCTCTTGATGACTCGCATGCCGATCAAGCAGACGTTTAAGCGTATGCCGGCGCTGGCCATCCTGCTTCTCTTCCTTGTATGGGCATTGGCGGGCATCGGAATTTCACCCGCCGCCACTGCATCATCCCTGATACAATGGACACTCATGCTGGATTATGTGGCGATCGCTGTGCTGACGATCAATGTGCTGACTGCGCGGCAACAACTGCTCACACTCATCGATGCCCTCCTGATACCGGCGGCGTTTGTTTCGCTGTACGGTATCTATGGTTACTTCACCAGGCAAAATGGAGTAGTAGACCCCGCGACATCGCTCTTCCGTATTTTCTCTGTCTATGGTGCGGCACCACCACTGGCCTTATTTCTCTCCATAATGATCCTACCTGCGATCTATCGCGCATCCACATTGCGAGGGTTCAAGCGCCTGTGTGCGGTGGTATTAGTCCTCATCCTTCTGGTGGCTACCGGGCTGACCTTCTCACGCAGTACCTTTATTTCCCTTCCTTTGAGCCTCATCATTATGATCCTGTCTTTACCATCACGTAAGATGAAAAAGAGCCTGTTGGCTGGTGCCCTGGCGCTGGCTGTTGGTGTGGTTCTATTGGCGACAGTCGGCAATATTTCCATCTTCGGCCGCTTTTTTAACCAGGATCTTGGAACGCTGAATGGACGTACCACCCTCTGGCACGCACTCCTCGACCGTTTTGACCCGGCACAATTGCTGGGCCATGGGCTTGGGGCTGCCAACTTTTTTTTCGTGAGTGTGCCTGTAGGTTTTCGAGGCGTAATCGCTACTTCGCCCTCGAATCTTTTTCTTACTGCCCTCTATGACCACGGGATCATTGGTCTGACCTTGCTCACCCTGGTGTTTATCGTACTCGGTGCCGGCTTGATCGCAGGAATACGAAAAACTACCGGTGATCAGCGGGTACTGTTCGTAATGGCATTGGTGGCCGTTGTCAACATGGTTCTGCAATCTTTCGACGTCAACGATTTTTGGGGCCAATCAGTCGGCATTTACTTCTGGATCATTGTGGCGCTGCCATTTGCACTCTGCTGGTCCACGACGAAACAGTCACCCAGGGCCGCCAGGGAGGCTTTTGATGAGGCATTAGAGCCAGAAATGAAGGCAGAACAACAGGCAAAACATGAGCAATTACTCACCTCTAGTATAGAACGATCAATGAGATAATGCAGTAAGGAGTGACTTTGTGGAAGAGAGTATTCGGATCTGTATTGCTGCCTTTGCCTTCTGGCCCTCCATCGGCGGGGCGGAGGCGCGGGCGGAGAAACTCGCCCGCCAGCTTCAGGCGCTTGGATACGATGTGACTGTCGTCACATTCCGGCATGATAGGCAGTGGAAACGAAAAGAAGCGCTTGACGGCCTCCCAGTCGTACGTGTGGGTGGCATATACAGGCGCGATGGGTGGCTAGGCACCGGTAGACTCGGATATTTGCCCGCCAGCATCGCGATGTTCCTGACGCTCTGGCGGTTGCGTCACTCCTATGATGTGATTCATGCTTTACAGCTGTCACCGCCTGCTGCACTCATCGGCCAGCTCACACATAAACCAGTCATTCTCGGTATCCAGGGTGCGGGGCCAAGAGAGGCACAACGCGTGCAGCTTGATGAACGGGGAGCGGCGCTGATGGCCGACACCCTGACCGAAACGTCGTTCTTGACAGTCGATTTGGAGGACTGGGCACCAAGCGCAGGCGATATCGGCCATCTGCCCCGGTTGCCATTGGGGAAGGCAATACTGGCCTTTCTGCGCAAATCGAACGCATTCTACCAGATTCTCAGCATGCACGGCCACTCCTATCTCACCTCGCACGGATTCCGCGCCGAGCAGATTGTACATATTCCTGGTAGTGTCGATACGGAGAGGTTCCAACCGGCACCAGAACGACATCTTGATCCGGCGAGGCCAGAGCGCGATATCATCTGTGTGGCACGGTTGGATTATGCCAAAGGAGTCGATGTACTGTTGCATGCGTGGGGAAGGATGCTACGTGAACCCGCTGAATGGCGTGCGCATCTGAAACCCAGGCTACGCCTGCTTGGCGATGGCAAGCTCAAGCCGCAGTTGGAGTACATTGTTGCGGAACTAGGTATCCAGGACAGCGTCGAGTTTCTGGGAGAGCGAACAGATGTCATACATTTTCTCCAGCAATCGTGGGGTTTTGTGTTGCCCTCGCGCTGGGAGGGCATGTCTAACGCTTTATTAGAGGCTATGGCATGCGGTCTACCCTGTGTAGCCACACGCGTGAGCGGAAGTGAGGACATCATTTCTGATACCGTGAATGGCTTACTGGTGGAACCGGAACAACCTGCTGAGATGGCCCGGGCATTGCGCCGCATTGTAGAAGACGCCGACCTTGCGCAACGACTCGGCCAAGCGGGACGCACATCGGTGGTCCGTGATTATCAATTGAACTCCGTTGTCGAGCAGTGCCTGGAAGTTTATCGCCGCCTTCTCACAAGAGGCAAAAACAGAGATCTTGCGTTAGCAATGAGGAGCGAGAAGTGAGCAACCCACGTATTTATATCGCCATTCCAACCTTTCATCCATTGGTTGGAGGAGCTGAAACACAGACATTGGCACAGGCCCGAAACTTACGTGAGAGGGGGTATGCGGCAACCGTCATTACATTCCGCCACAACAGGACGTGGGTACCAGGTGAAGTGATCCAAGGAGTGCCAGTTATTCGTGTAGCTGGCGCTTTACTAGGAGGCCGGGAGAAACTACCAAGGCCAATTCAGCGGCTGTTGTACTTATTAGCCCTGCTGGTCATGGTCTGGACATTATGGCGCAAGCGCCAGTGCTACGATGTGCTGCACGTTTGTCAGCTCAGCTTGCTGGCGCTGCCTGCAGCAATCATGTGCCGGTTGACGGGCAAACCAATGCTCATTGTAATAGTTAGTGCACCAGGACCGGGCGTGGGTAAGGTAACAAAGTCGCCCGGCACAGCCTCACTTATTGCCGGGCCGCCCGGCGCTACCACATCATGGCTGCAGGTCGGTTGGCAGACCCCGATCGGTGGCGATTTAGAGGGATTGGAGCGCTTTGGGAGGCCCGTGGTACGACTTGTTCGCTCTCTGCTCTATCGGACACATACCCCGATAGTCATACTTAGTTCGCGCATGAGGGACTACCTTGCAGCACACGACTTTGACCTGCCTGACGTACAACTCATTCCCAACGGAGTAGACATTACCCGTTTTGAACCTGCTCATGGAGATACTTCTATCGGTGGGCGAGAGCAGGTTGTCGTCTGCGTCTCTAAATTGCGCTATGAAAAGGGCATTGATGTGCTACTACAAGCATGGCAGCTGGTACACCAGCAGGCCCCGCAGGCACGGCTGATTATTGTGGGCAGTGGTTATCTCCAAACCCAACTTGAATGCATGGCCAAGGAACGTGGTATCGCAGCCAGCGTCGAATTTGCGGGCTTGCAGAGCGATGTACCAGCGCAACTTCACCGGGGCGGCCTGGCAGTGCTTCCCTCGCGTTGGGAGGGCATGCCCAATGCCCTTCTGGAGGCCATGGCGTGCGGCTTACCCAGCGTTGCAACACGCGTCAGTGGGAGCGAAGATATTATTCAGCATGGAGTCAATGGCCTGCTTGTGGAGTCTGAAGATTATCAGGGCATGGCACAGGCACTTCTTACCCTGCTACGTGATCCGGTGTTGGCCCAAAAGTATGGGCAGGCCGCCCACGGAACGGTCGAACGGCACTATTCACTTGAACGAGTTATGGATAGGTATATAGAACTTTATCAGAGAATTACAGAGCACCGGTGTCAGATCGCAGGGGATGCACCGCCCTCTAGAACGCGCTAGCTGTCGTCTGAGGGTATCCCTTGTATGCTTGACAAGCACGCAGGGCTTCTCAGTTGTGAAAGGATGGAAGTCAATGTGCGGAATAGCCGGATTTATTGATGTAGAGCGCAGTCGTGACAACGCTGAGCAGCTCATCGATCGCATGTGCCGGGTCATTCGCCACCGCGGGCCAGATGACCAGGGAGTGTGGGTAGATGATGGCGTGGCCCTGGGCATGCGCCGCCTCTCGATCATCGACCTGGCTGGCGGTCATCAGCCGATTTTTAACGAAGATCAGAGCATTCTCGTCGTCTTGAATGGGGAGATCTATAACTATCGTGAACTGCAAAAAGAGCTTCAGGAGCGTGGTCATCACTTCCGTACGAATAGCGACACCGAGGCCATCGTTCACGCTTACGAGGAGTACGGGGATGACTGTGTCAAGCACCTGCGCGGGATGTTCACCCTCGCCATCTGGGATAGAAACCGCCGGCGCCTGCTAGCGGCCCGCGACCGCTTTGGCAAGAAACCGCTGAATTACTACTGGGATGGAGAGAGGCTGATCTTCGGCTCGGAGATCAAATCCATCCTGGAGGCTGGCATCCCTCGCGAAGTGAATCATATCGCCCTCGACGAATACCTCGTGTACCGCTGTGTTCCTGCACCAAACACCCTCTTCAGAGGCGTCATGAAACTGCCTGCTGCCCATATCCTGGTCTACGAAAATGGGCAGATCAGTACGAAGCGTTACTGGGAACTGCCCTTTACACCAACTTGCAGGGACGATGAAGCCACGGCGATTGAACGCACGAGGGCGCTTCTGAAAGAGGCCGTGGAAGTTCGATTGATGAGCGAAGTTCCCCTGGGAGCTTTTCTCAGTGGGGGGATCGATTCGAGCATGGTGGTCGGATTGATGAGTTCGATGATGTCACAGCCCGTCAAAACCTTCTCTATTGGCTTCGAGGAAGATGATTTTAGTGAACTACCCTACGCTCGGCAGATCGCGCAGCATTTCGGTACCGATCACCACGAGTTTGTTGTTCGGCCAGAACTTGTTTCAGTGCTGCCACAACTGGTCTGGGCCTATGACGAACCCTTCGCGGATGCCTCGATGCTCCCCACGTATTATGTCTCCAAGCTGGCGCGAGAACACGTCACCGTCGTCCTAACCGGCGATGGCGGTGACGAAATCTTTGGCGGCTATACACCCTACAGGCGTGAATGGTTAGTCAGCCGCATTCCTCCCATGCTACGCTCCCTGCTGGGATTTGGCAGCAGGTTTATGCCTGATGGCATGCGTGGCAAAAAGCGGCTCGGTGGCTTGCTTGATGATCTTCCCGATCGTGTCTTGCAGTCCTGTATGCTCTTCGCTGCTGAGTCGCGTCCCTCGATGTATAGTCCAGCATACTTCGCTCAGGTGCGTGACCATAATCCATACGAACGGCTCACCGGTGAATTCCGTGCAGTATCAGATCTCGATGTCACGGCGCAATTGCAGTACGTTGATGTACGCGCGTATCTCACGAACGATATCCTGGTCAAAGTCGACAAGGCCAGCATGTTCAACTCACTAGAGACACGCGCTCCCCTGCTCGACCAATGCCTGGTTGAATATGTCGCATCCCTGCCCTCAGCAACCCGCACACGCAATGGTGTGTTGAAGTATCTGCTGAAGAGGGTCGCTGCCGATCTGTTGCCTGCCGAAATTTTGACGAGACCTAAGCAAGGCTTTGGGGTACCCATCAAGCACTGGTTCCGTGGTGATCTGAACGGCTATGCCTCTGAACTGCTCCTTTCGCCAAAGGCACAACAACGTGGTATCTTTGATCCTGAGTTCATTGGGAAGATACTGCAAGCACAAGCCGGGATTACACTGATGAACCCCAGCAGCGCGATCTGGACCTTACTTTGTCTGGAGCTCTGGTTCCAGATTTATATGGATGAGCCATCCACTCCTATTGAGCGGAGTCGTGTACACATATATACCGGGTAATCGTGAGCGGAAAGAGAAAAGTCTATGTGCGGTATTTGCGGTGTGTACAATGTCGGGAGCGGGGAACCTGTCTCGCAAGGGCTCGTTGAGCAGATGACTCGCCTGATCTCTCACCCGTTTGGACTCACCCCACATGTCAGTAGCAGATCTGTTGTTGGAAGATGCGTGTGGAGTTCCAAGTTGGTAATTCCAGAGAGAAGGAGGCGGTCTACCTTGGCTACTACGGGCACGACCTCACAAGCTACGGAGCACCCTTTCCGTGTTTTGATGGTAACCGGTGTCTATCCGACAGAAAAACTTCCGCACAAGGGCACATTTATCAAAAGCCAGGTCGATTCCCTCAGTGCGGTAGGTGTGGAAATAGAGGTTCTTCATCCCAGGCCCGGTCCGATTCTGCTCCGTTATCCCTTGACCATGATGGGGGTCTTTCTCAAGGCCCTGTCGGGCCACTTCGATATTGTGCATGGTCACTATGGCCAGTGGTGCCTTTTTGCACGTATGCAATGGGCAACGCCCGTGGTTGCCTCCTTTCTAGGGGATGATCTGCTCGGTACGGTGACCACTAACGGCAGCTATAGTACGATGAGTAGACTGGTTGTACGTATGAGCCACTGGCTCTGCCGTCGAGTTGATGCTGTGATTGTCAAATCCGAGGCGATGAAAAAGGCCGCATCAGGGGGGAACGTCTTTGTCATTCCCAACGGTGTGGATTTTGACCTGTTTCGCCCTATTCCACGCGCGGAAGCCCGTGCCGCTCTGGGGTGGGATCACGGTCACTACTACGTCCTCTTCGGCAATGACCCAAAAATACCGGTGAAAAATTTTCCCCTGGCGCAGGCTGCCATCGAATGCCTGCGTAGCAGGGGTATCTCTGCTGAGCTGGTAGTTGCCACGGGACTCCCACAAACAAAACTCGTGCAATACATTAATGCGAGCAATGCACTCATCCTCTCATCGATTGCCGAGGGCTCACCCAATGTGGTGAAGGAGACAATGGCCTGCAATGTGCCGGTTGTCTCCACTGAGGTCGGTGATGTATCCCAGGTCATTGGCCGCACGAAGGGTTGTAGTGTCTGTCCCCATGATCCCGGTGTATTAGCGACGGCACTCCAACAGGCACTTCGACATACAGAGCCGACAACCGGCAGAGCCGACATCATGCACCTGGATCGCTCAGTCGTGGCGAAGCAGGTTATAGCAGTCTACGAACAGGTCATCAGTAAAAAGTGATCTTCACCCGAATGTATGGATCATCCACAAATTCGGGGCAAGATCACGCTTCTTCTCGAACATACCTTGCTTTCTCAGCAATGGCAAGAGGCGCGATAAGCGGCCTACTAGCAATTGCCTGTTGGGGCAGTTCATGCAATACCACTGCGCAATGCGTCCAAGGTGCGTGCCAGTCCCTCATGAAAACTGACGCTCGGTCTGTAGCCTAAGAGGCGCTGAGCGAGGTTGATATCCGCGCAGCTGTCGCGCACATCGCCAGGACGCGGTTCTCGGTAGTCTGCACCGGCGGTTACACCGAAAAGTTGCCCTGCCAGGCGCAACACCGTATTGAGGGAGATCCGCTCACCACAGCCGATGTTCAAGGCATAACCTACGGCATCAGGCGATGAGGCCGCGAGCAGATTTGCCTGCACAACGTTAGCGATGTAGGTAAAATCACGAGTTTGCTCACCATCACCAAAGACAATGGGCGGGCGCTTTTCGATGAGTGCGGTCAAGAAACGGGGGATCACGGCCGCATACTCCGAGGCAGGATCTTGCCGTGGACCGAAGACATTAAAGTAGCGCAGCGCTACGGTTTCAAGCCCATAAATGCGTGTAAACACCCTGCATAGCAGCTCTCCCGAGAGTTTTTGAACGGCGTAAGGCGACATCGGATGGGTTGGCATATCCTCACACTTGGGCAGCGTCGGTGTATTGCCGTAAACAGATGAGGAACTGGCATAGACCACGCGCCGTACACCGCTATCCCGTGCCGCAAGTAGCACGTTTTGTGTGCCGTTGATATTCGTCTCCAGCGACCCAATTGGATCTGCGATGGATCTGGGTACCGAGGCCAAGGCAGCTTGGTGAAATACCACCTCGACACCTTGCATGGCGACCCTCATGCTAGCGAGATCCCGCAGATCGCCCTGAATGAATTGGGCACGCTCTTTCAGTACAGTCAGATTGCTTTCCCTGCCCGTGGCAAGGTTATCGAATATGCGAACAGATTCCCCAGCACCGAGGAGCGCCTCGGCAATATGCGATCCAATGAAGCCCGCACCACCAGTGACGAGATACCTGGCTGTTGTCACGTACAACCTCCTACTTTATTCTTGAGTGCCTATGTTATACCACGATCTGTCCTACCGGGAAGCCGTCCATCCAGACTGGATACTCTACAAGCGTGACCGCGTCACCCCTGCCTATGAATTCGACAACCCGAATATGCCGCTCGATTTTGCCAATCCTGCCCTGGAATCCTGGCAGATACAGACCTATGCGCTGCCTCCTCACACCGGTTTGGTGCTATTGACAGGTCCCTCGTTTTTTCTTGTGCCTGTGCCAGAAACAGAAACTAATGGCTCAGGAGGATCAGGGGGCTCGGGGCCCCGGGAAAAGAGCTTCTTATAAGCGAGCAAGAGATGCTCTTTAGAGTGATCCCAGCTCAGCTCCTCTTCAATGCGTTTACGTCCAACAGCGCCCATCTCGAGACGGAGTTCCTCGTTATCGAGCAAGACTTCAATCTTGTTCGCGAAGTCTTCTACAAGGTTTGGCGCGGCGTAAAGAGCTGCATCCTGAGCTGAAAAGCGTGTCTCGGCAAGATCAAAAGCCACGACAGGCCTCCCCATCGCCATATACTCCATCGTTTTGATCATGGTGGAGTACTCATTCAATCCATTTTGTGGGTCTGGCGAAAGCCCCACATCTGCCGCCGTAAGATACCGTACAATGTCTTCCCTTGACACCCAGCCCGTGAAGTTGACATATTCGTCCAGGTGTAGTTGATGGGTCACTGCACGCAACCTGGAAACATCGTCGCCTTCGCCCAGCAGGACGAGCGAGATATCTTGGCGACCTCTTCTGTAGATGAGGTCATGGAGCGCATAGAGCGCATACTCCACACCATCTTGAAGGCCCATTACACCCACATAGACCAACAGATAGGACCGTCCTCCTTTCAGTTCAGACTCGAACGCGACCAACTTCAAGCGCTCCAAATCGGGCCCGTTTCGTACCACAAATACCCATTCAGCAGGGCAGTCACCGCGTTCGATAGCCGACCACCTCTGCGATGAGTTGGTTACGATGACCAGATCAGCCGTTTGGTAGCTACACCGCGCTAAAAAGAGCTGAAGCCTGTACAATACCTTCATGCGACCCTTAAATTTCACCTGGAACATTTCTGGTGCAAGATCATGCTGATCAAACACGAATTTTTTCCCAAGGAGCCGATAGAAGAGCCCAATGATAAAGAACAGGTCGGGCGGATTAGCGGCATGAATGACATCGAAACCATGGCGCATGAGCACTTTAAGGCTCAACCAGAATGTCATGACTATGGCGGCAACGTATTCGGCGATGTAGGACGTGTATTTGCCGGTGGCCTTGGGTAACTGGTAGCGATAAATAGGGATATTATCGATACAGATGAAGGATTCTCGATGTCGAGAGGACCCCTTCGGGCAGATAATACTCACCTGAAACCCGTGATCGCGTAGCGTCGTGGCTTCGCTCCAGACACGGGTATCAGCAGGTGCTGGAAGGTTTTCTACTACCATCAGTATTTTACGGGTTGTGGTCATGGTCATCTGATTTTCTCCAGTGTCTATTCAGACAAAGGCGTTGTATCCGCACTCGTGGATGATCATAGGCCTGCTTAGACGGCGGCTCTCTGAAAAAAAGCCACAGGGATGTTGGTTAGCGATCCTGTAAAGAAGGTTCTCTTTCTCCCCTTGCCTTTTTATCGATGACCTGTTCGTAGACTGCTATTACCTGCCATGCGATGGCTGAGCGATCCAGGTGCATGATGTCGGCTCTGCCGGTGTCGGCTCCGCATGTCGCATGTTGCTTCAAGTTTGTAAAAGACATCGTACATACTCATCCTTCTCCGTACACGTACCCCACTAGAAGAGGCTAGGAACGACCGGCTTATCTTCCAACAGATCTGTTACAGAGCCTTGAGGACATTCCAGGTGTGGACTATCGATAAAGACGCGAAACCAGAGCTCCA
>CATPCK010000935.1 GCA_955652655.1 uncultured Ktedonobacteraceae bacterium
CTATACACCCGGGTTTCAGCCGGTAATCACCCTGCGTCCGAAGCAGCATTTACGGGTTACCCTGATGCCAGCCTCCTCCAGCGACTCGGACGCTCAGTGGAAGCAGCTTGTGAGCTTAAACGAAAGGGCTGTACAGGAAGGCTCGGACCGCCAGGGATGCAGAAATGCACTGATGGGCCTGTTCGGGTTAGCGAAAAATTAATTTACCAGCAGACATTAGAATCTTGCTCCTTTTTTTGTAACTTTCCATTGCGATATATCGTAAATAGGAATAGAAAGATATACCGCATTGTTTGATCAGGTAAATGCGATATATCGCATAGGTTCTCTCAATTGAAAGGAGATCAAGAACAATGTTTGGTGAATTTAACAGGCAACGTGGCAATTCCCCTGAGGAAGCGAACTGGGAAGGCTGGACGCCCCCCTGGTTGTCCCGCGAGGGAGAGGGCCCACGCGGCCCATTTGGTCCCGGACGTGGATTTGGCGGTCCACGCGGTCCCTTCGGCCGAGGTTTTGGTGGCCCAGGAGGTCACTTTGGCCCTGGGTTTGGCTGGGGTCATCACGGCCCCTTCGGCCGAGGTTTTGGCCCAGGTCAGCACTGGGGTATACCCGATGAGCTGCTAGCGTTGCGCGCTGAGGCCGCAGAGGTAGCCCGGCTCTTCGCTATCGCTAGCAGGGGCGCCTTCGAGAACAAGGAGCGCCTGTCACAACTGCGCGCATCCCTTGATCGCTCGCGCAAGGAACTCTCTGATATGATCTACGGAACAACTCAGCAGGGTCAGGCACCCAGCGAGGGTGGGAGCGCAAGCAGTTCCACGGATATCGGACAGGCATAACCTCAGTCTTCGCTCCGGTTTGAACAGCCTGACCAGGGCGACCACAAGGGATCGCCCCTACAATGCCACGGAAACGCTGCACCGGCCCGTTCGTCCATCGTCGGGGCGATCCCTTGTGGTCGCCCTCTGGAGGCTACTTCTGTCTCCGGCTTGACATCTTTGTCAGCCGCTTCTGGAAGTAACTTCGCCAGTCTTCAGCTAGAGCTTCCAGCTCAACCGCGCGTTGCAACGCTTCTACATTGCCCTTGTCCTGCGCGTAGAGCCGCGTGATATCCGAGACTTTGACCCTGTGCTCGTCACGCTCGATGAGCGTGATAGCGTCTCCCGCCGCCACCTCGCCCTCCTCTAAGACTGCGAAGTAAAAGCCGGTGAAGCCACTCGCAAGGAAACGTTTAATGATGTCATCGCGGCCAAACTTGATGCCCAGCTTGTAGCACGGCACTCTCGGCTGCGTCACCATCACCCCGGCAGAACCCATCCTGAAGCGGTCACCAATATGGACCGTGTCATCCAGCAGCCCCTCAACGGTGACATTTTCCCCGAACATTGCCCAGGGAAGCTCCATGTCGGGAAACTCCTCCCGCCAGAAATGGTAGTATTCGGCTGGATAGGCGTAAATTGCTTTATCCGGGCCGCCGTGAACGGTCAGATCGGCCTGGCGATCACCGTCAAGGTTGAGTCGCCGTACCGCGACCCGTCCCTGAACAGGTTGCTTGAATATTCCGGTCGAAATCGTCTCCCCCCTCCAGATCAGCTCGCGGGGGAGCCCGACATTGACAGAGACGACGCTCATAGGGTTCTTTGGCGGCATCTTCTTCCTCATCTCTCTTCTTATACCCATCGTCTTCTTCCCCAGATAATCACGTGTAACTGTGGCAATATCCGTACATGATAGTTATTCCAAAAAGGATCACTTACTCGCTCTGCAAGGCGCTCTAATGCTGCGGGATAATCTGTGATCGCAGTATCACCTTCAGGTTGAAGGATAATGGGAAGCTTTTGCTCTGTAAACGTAGGATATCTACGGAGCAAGGAACGCAGCCGTTGCTCATCTTGATCGTCTCGTATTACGAACTTCCATTGCTGCTGATCTGGCCGCAGTGTTGTGAGAAAGCGCTCAATAACCGGGTAGCGAAGGTAATTCTCGCCTGCACTGGGGAGCTTAGGCGATAAACTCCAGAGGTTGATCAGGGGGACTACCTCCTCGGGAAAGATGGTGGTGTTGGTCTCGATTGTGAGATGATGGCCTTGATCTTTAAGAAGTTGTGAGAGTCGGGCTAAATCTTTTTGTAACGTTGGTTCACCTCCGGTCAATACAACATATTGAGCACCAAGGTCGTGAACTCGTTCTGCTATTTCCTGCGCCGAAATGGACTCCCATGTCCCACCTTCGCGTATACTCCATGAGTATTTTGTGTCACACCAGGAGCAGCGTAGGTTGCAGGCAAAGAAGCGCACAAATGTCGTTGGAACCCCCATCAAAGTGCCCTCTCCCTGTACGGAACGATAGATTTCCATGACATTCATTTAATCACGCTCCAATCATATGTGTTCTACAGTACAGGCTTTACCTCTCGAGAGGTACGATGATTGATATGCTCAGTCGCCTTCTCCCGCATATGCTGTGGGATCTGGAATACCAGCAAGCTCGAAAGCTTCTTTTCTTTCAAAACAGGTACCGCAAGTGCCGCAATGGAGCTTCTCTCCTTTGTAGCAACTCCAGGTATCAGCAAAGGGTACTTGCAGGGCTGTACCAAGCTGGACAATTTGATGCTTGCCGAGATGCATGAAAGGGGCTTCAAGTCGTAAGTGTGGATCTCCAAATCCTTCAGTAGCGATGCGTTGCATCTTATCAAATGAAGTAATGAATTCAAGGCGACAATCCGGATAAATAAAGTGGTCGCCCGCATGGACACCTATGGCAACCACCTGCGCTTGCTCAGCGACCGCAACTGCGTATGCCACTGAGAGCATCAACGCATTGCGATTAGGCACGACCGTGATCGCCATCGTGGGAGCCGCGTAGTGACCATCTGGGACAGGAATCGTATCGGTGAGAGCTGAGCCTTTGAGAAACCGACCGAGACTACTGAGATCGGCGATATCGAAGGCCACGTTGAGTCGCTTCGCGCACAGTTCAGCGTAAGCCAACTCTTTCTTGTGGCGTTGTCCATAGTCGAAAGACAATAAATGTAATTGATAGCCTTCAGTATGTAAAAGGTACGCTAGTGTGGTGCTATCTAGACCTCCACTCACTATAGCAATGGCTTTAGGCATGTGGAAATATCTCCTCTGGTGATTGAAGCTCTGTACGTTCTATCATGATCTTGTTATGTAGTGTCCTTCTGAAATGACTATACTATTTGAAACCTAGCCAATTTAATGTAAGTCTATCACAGAAGAGATTGTGACAGAACTATATAACCTACAATGACTACTGATTATGATGGTCATATACGTTCTTCATCTTTTGAAAAAAATATGGAGTAATGTGAAATAGCATGAGACCCACCATACTCCCAAAGAGAACCCACTCCCAATCTCTTGCTTAGAAGTCAATCTTGTGATATATAGCCATTGTACAATATACCCCTATCTGTTGAAACTATGCTTAAGGTTAAATAGTATTATGAAGTGGGAAACGTGCAGGCATTCCCAACGTACCTTGTATTTCTTGTACCTGAAGGGGAAGCAATGATGCTGGAGCCCGATTTGACATACGCCTTGTAGGTAAGGCATGAAAGGGGGAGACCAATGCACTGGCAGTTCACTCCGTACGTATTCCCGGTGGCTGCCTCAGCAATCATATCGGCTGCGCTTGCACTCACCGCCTGGTACCGTCGCCATGCGCCTGGTGCGGTAGCCTTCTGTTTGCTCATGCTGGCGGTGGCTGAATACTCGTTTGGGTACTCCTTTGAACTGGCTCACTCTGATTTGCCGACCGTACTATTTTGGGACAACCTTGAGTGGCTTGGGGCTACCCTGGCGCCCCTGCTGTGGCTGATCTTTGTGCTGCAATACACCGGTCGAGGGAGATGGCTGAAACGTCGCACCATTGCCCTCCTGGCCATTGTGCCCCTCGTCACACTGCTGCTGGTCTGGACCAATCAGTATCACCACCTGATCGAGTACAACATCCACATGGACAGAAGCGGCCCGTTCGCGGCGATTGCTTTGACGCGAGGCACGTGGTACTGGATCGATGTCGTCTATTCTTACCTGTTGCTCTTGATAGGTGCCTTCCTGATCTTTCTGCTGATACTGACGCTGATGCGTCCGACGCAGCTGTACCTGGGACAAGCCGGCGCTCTGCTGATTGCCGTAGTAGCACCCTGGGTCGGCAACGCTTTAACGACCTTTGGCTGGAGCCCCTTTCCTAATCTGGATCTCACCCCTTTCGCTTTTACTATCACCGGCCTGGCTATGGCTTCAAGTCTCTTTCTCTTCCGGCTGTTAGATATCATCCCCATGGCACGCGAGGCAGTCTTCGAAAGCATGAGCGATGCTGTGATTGTCGTGGACGAGCAGAACCGTATCGTGGACCTCAACCCGGCTGCGCAACGTCTTGCTTACCGCGTAGCTTCACACCGAGCTTCAAGGGCAGTCGGGGGACTGTTCACCCAGGTATTCGCTGAGTGGCCTGAACTGGTGGAACGCTCCCGCGATGTGACCGAAGCAGATGCAGAGATCGCCCTGGGTGAAGGTGAAGCGCTGCACTACTTCAACCTGCGTCTCTCCCCCCTGTATCGACGCACCGGGGAATTCACTGTTGCTGGCCGCCTGATGGTGTTGACTGATATCACCGAGCGCAAGCAGGCCGAAAGGGTGCTCAGAGCAAGCGAAGAGCGCTTCCGCCACATTTTTGAGGAAGCCCCCATTGGTATGGCGGTCATTGGCCTGGACGGCACCTTGCTCCAGGTGAATAAAGCCTTCTGCGAGATGGTAGGCTATGACGAGCACGAACTGACGAGCTGCACGCTCTCGTCTCTCACCCATCCCGACGATGTGGCCACCGATGGGCTGCTTTTTGAGAAGGTCCTCCAAGGCACCCACCCCAACTCTAAAGTCGAGAAACGCTACCTGAAAAAGAACAACGACGATCCTTCGCCATGCAGACGGTCATGCCCTCTATGGCCTGGTCATGCTCGAGAATATCCTCGAGCGCAAGCGAGCCAGGCTGCTGGAAGAGGAGCGGCACCACGTGGCCTATGAACTGCACGACGGGCTGGCGCAGGTGGCAGCCGGCGCCCATCAGCATTTGCAAGCCTTTGCCAGCCAGTATCGCCCGCACTCTCCCCGCGCTCGCCAGGAACTGGAGCGGGCGCTGGAACTGGCCCAGCTGTCGGTGCGGGAAGCGCGCCGGCTGATTGCCGGTCTGCGTCCCACGGCCCTGGACGACTTCGGGCTGGCGACGGCGCTGCGCCTGCAGGTGGAGGCGCAGCGCCGCAGCGGGTGGAAGATCAGCTTTGAGGAGACGCTGGGAGCGACGCGCCTGCCGGCGCGCATTGAGACGACGCTCTTCGGGGTGGCGCAGGAGGCGCTGACCAATGCGCGCAAGCACGCGCGCACCACGCGAGCCCACCTGGCACTGGAGCGGCACGAGAGGACGATCCGCCTGGTGGTGCAGGACTGGGGCTGTGGCTTCCAGCCGCGAGCGGGGAGCCAGGAGGCGAGCCTGGGGGAACATGTAGGGCTGCGTGAAATGCAGGAGCGCGTCGAGCTGGTCGGGGGACACTTGACGATTGCCAGTCAACCGGAGGTGGGGACGCTGGTTGTGGCCGAGGTGCCGCTGCCATCCTCGAAGGAAGGGGAACAGCTTCCATGAATAGTGATCTCTTCCACCGGTTCAAGGCGAAACCGGCGCGGCTGGTGATCGCCGATGACCATGAGCTGGCCAGGGCGGGCTTGCGTGCCATGCTGAGCCACCAGCGGGGACTCGAGCTGGTGGGGGAGGCGAGCAATGGTCGTGAAGCCTTGCTGCTGTGCCGTCGCGTGCAGCCGGATCTGGCTTTGCTCGATGTACGTATGCCGGAGATGGATGGGCTGGCGACCTGTCGAGCCATCAAAGAGGAGTGCCCGTCCACCAGCATTATCCTGGTCACCATGCATGCCAATCCCGAGTACCTCTTGGAGGCGCTCAAGGCTGGGGCGGCTGGCTATGTGCTCAAAGATCTCTCCCAGCGCGACCTGCTCAAAGCGGTGCACGGGGTCTTGCGCGGGGAGTCGATCTTAAACCCGGAGGTGGTGGCGCGCTTGCTGCAGCGCCTGGCAAGCGAGACGCCAACGCAGGAGGAAGCGCCAGGCGGGCGGCTCTCCCCGCGCGAGCGCGAAGTGCTGCAATTGCTCACCAAGGGTGAGACCAACCGGGAGATCGCGCGGCAGTTGACGGTGAGTGTGAGCACGGTCAAAATCCATGTCGAGCACATCCTGGCCAAACTGGGGGTCTCCGACCGCACGCAGGCGGCCGTGCGTGCCATCGAGATGGGCCTGCTGCGCCCCACCTCCATGGAGTGAAGCCATCGGCTTTCCTTCCTCAGTCAGTTGAAAATAGGCCACCTGACCGATGTCCAAGGTCTCCTCCGTATCTTATACTTAGTTCATCTATGGCTGCAAATCCTGTTCTCAATCCTCGAATGAACCCTGAGTTGACTCAAGCATATCGCCCGTAGAGGAGCATGCAGAATTACTATACCGCAAGGGAAGCTATCAAAAAGCTAGGTATTCCTAGAAGTACATTCTATGACCTCGTGAAAGCGAACGAGATACCCAAGGGTCATTGTGCCATTAAGGAAGCAGATCTTCTATCCTAAGCAAAGGATTGACAAATTAGTGAAGGAAAGAACCAGGAAAGTCGGCGAGGTAGAACAAACACCTGGAAGGTTCGTCTTCGTGCTTCCTCAGCGAGATGACCTGGAGCAACTGGTGGACATTGAGCGAATGCTTTTTCACGAAACAATTATTGTCCCGCCAGAAGAGCAGCAGAAACAATTGACCTACAACCCTGAGGCAATTCATGTCCTCAAGGATACTAAAACAAACACCGTCGTAGGTGGTATCTCGCTGAGCCCCTTAAAACCGGATGTGTTAGAAAAGCTTAGCAAGTTAGAGATTGACGAAGCCCAGATCAAGCCAGAGGACTATCTCCCATATACAGCAGATACACCGCTCGACTGCTACATTATTGATTTCGTTGTCAGACCGGGTTCGATAGTAACATATTATGGCAGTAGGCTCTTGCAAGCAACTCTCGATTATTTAATAGAGCTATTGATCCGTGGAGTGGTGATCCGCTGTATTTACGCCGCGGTAATCACAACATTCGGAGAGCGACTGGTAAAAGGTCTTCACTTCACACTTCTTCAGAGTGATTGGACGAGAGAGCATGAGGATTTTAGACACTCC
>CATPCK010000936.1 GCA_955652655.1 uncultured Ktedonobacteraceae bacterium
GTACATGGCGGCGCCGCAATTCGTGCTCGTAATCGGCATGGCGCTCGCGCACGATGGGGCGCATATCCTTTCCAGCCAGGGCTAAGTGTGCCTCAGAGAGGGTGATGAAGAAGATGTCTCCGGCTGCCTCTAATCGTCCGGCGCGCTCCATTTCTTGACCGACCGACCAGAGCTGTTCGCGGACGCGTGCCATGAGGTAGACGATGCAGAACTTGGGCGTCTCGCGCATCCCGGCCAGCGCCCGCACTCGCTTCAGCAAGAAACCAACCAGCAGGCCGCGCAGTCGTCCCCTGCGGGTTGCTCGCCGGGTGAGGTCGGCCACCATAGCTTCGGCTTCCTGCGCTCCCCGCCGGAACTGGACGTCTGGCGCCATCGTTGGATCTTGTAGTTGGAGGTAGTTGGCGAGCACACCCAGGATGTGGGTCGGGTCCTCTGACCAGCGCGGCAGTCCCAGGTCGATCTCGGCAACTGCGCGATGCCCATAGGCGCGCAGGAACTCGCTTAATTCCTGCTGGAGGAGGAGAGGCAGGCTGCCCGCGCGATAGTCCTGTCCCTGCCGCTCAGGCGGTGTTTCACGGAGATAGCGAGCGGCAGCCGGATCGGCCTGTACGCGTCGCGCAAGGTCCCAGAGCGAGAGATCCATCTCTGTGGTTGGATTGTGCGGGAGTCCGCGCAGCACGCTCTGTAGCTCATCAGGAGTGGCAAGACCATCCAGGAGTCTGCCGGCCAGACCATAGGCCAGCAGCCCGCACACGAAGACCGGGGCCATCCTGCCGAGGATGCGCGGCATCCAGTCAAGCAGGAGCTGCTCAAGCGCGGTCAGGCGCTCGATAGAGCCGGCAGCACCAACTTTTGCGACGGCGGCGTTGAACTCTTGCAACCCTGCTCTCATGCGTTCTACGCGTGCTACTGCTGCTGAAGGCCAGAACAGCGCCTGGAGCAGGTAGAGCGGGGCGCGGGTGTACGCCATGAACGAGCCGAAAGCGCACACAACCGGCCAGCGGCGCGTAGGGACGAGCGAGAGGCGTGGATCAGTGGTAAGCTGCTCAAAGAGTCCGACAGAGAGCGTTTCTCCGACCCGGGCCGCTCTTATCAGGAATTTACGCCCAAATGAACTGCGCAGGGGAGTGGTCACATCGAGGAAGAGACGGGAGGCCGCCTCGACCAGCAGGGCGGGGCCGCTCAAGGGATCGCGAGGAGGCAGGCCAAAAACCGTTGTCAGAGCGGAGGCGAAGAGAGGGAAGGCGGAGCGCCCCATAGGAGTGAATGGTCGATAGACCCCCTGAACGACGTTGATTGAAAAGTAGACGCGCAGTACATCATCCGTCGCTGGTGCGGTGGCAGGCAATGGGAAGAGGGTCGTAATCGGTCGCGCTTGCAAGAGCCAGATCTGTCCCGCAGTATCAATGGCCCACTCAATGTCCTGCGGTGCCGCATAATGCGCCTCGACGCGCGCTCCCAGTTCCACAAGAGCACGGACCTGGTCATTGGAGAGACAGGCCGTGTCGCCTCCGTCGAGGCTTTCAGTTCGCACCGTGCCGCCGCCCGGGCTTCCCTTGATGATCACACGCTTATCGCCGAGACGGCGTTCAACGATCTCGCCAGTAGCGGTCGTGACGACGAAGTGATCAGGGTTGGTCGCACCGGATACAACCGCCTCGCCCAGACCTGGATTGGCATCGATGACCGCCTGACGACGCCTGCCGGTGAGCGGGTTGGCGGTGAAGAGGACACCCGCAACCGAAGCCTCAACCATGCGCTCCACCACCACCGCGAGCTGTACCGTGTGGTGGTCGATGCCCAGGGTGGCGCGATAGCTCACGGCGCGGTCGGTCCACAGCGAGGCCCAGCAGCGCCGGACGGCATCAAGCACGGCCTCGCTACCAACAACGTTGAGATACGTCTCCTGCTGGCCCGCGAAGCTCGCGTAGGGCAGATCCTCGGCGGTGGCTGAAGAACGCACGGATACAGCAAGCGTCTCGCCAGTCCCCAGGGACTGGTACGCCCTGGTGATGGCTTCAGCGATCTCTGGCGGAATGGGGGACCTCAGTATGCTTTCACGGGCGGTCTGCGCCAGGGCTGCGAGCCGCGTGCTGTCAGCGGAGGATGTCCCGGCCAGTTCGGTCAGCGTCTCCTCAAGATTAGCGCCTGCGGCAGCATATTCATAGGCAGTGGTAGTAATGCAGAAACCCGGTGGCACGGGGAATCCCGCACTGGCCATCTCGCCCAGGTTGGCGCCTTTGCCACCCGCCAGCGCGAGCGAATCTCGATCAAGAGCGCTCAAGGGTAAGACAAATTCCGCATCGTGGATGTGAAGCTCACTTAGCTCCTGTTTCTGCAGGTCCATACTGCGTTCTCCTTCTCTTCCCGGCCTCGGCAAGAAGTACCATAGCCCGGGTTACTTCTGCTTGCTCTTCGACCGAGAGATACTCCATCAGGGCTATCTGTACGTCCGCGCGCCGTTGTTCGAGTGTCATGATAAATGCCCGCCCTTGCTCAGTAATTGCCACGCGCTTTGCCCGCCGGTCGCGCTCGTCCTCGCGCCGGCTGATCATGCCTCGCACGACTAGCTGGTCGAGCAGGCGGCTGGTGGCCGATATCGAACGTCCCAGCAGTTGAGCAGCCTGTTTGATGCTGAGTTCACCCTCTTCATCAAGCAAAAGCAGTACGGCCATCTGAGGCAGCGAATAGTCAAAGTCCTCAAAGGTTTGCATGATACCCAGGACGAAATCGCGCAAGTTGGCCCGCCGGAACTGGCTGAGGCTCCAGGCGATCAGTTCATGTTCATTCGTAGTGATTGGTTGTGCCTTCCGAATAATTGTGAGTACACAATATTTTTATCATAACAATATTAGCATAGTTGCAAGTAAATTGCAAGTGTCTGGCTCTCGAATATCCTGCTGCCCTGGTGGGTCAGTTACCAAATCCCGTGGCATTAAAAAGAATGGTGAATAAGAGGTTGACAAAGCAGAGCATTAAGCATACGTTTATACAATCGAGCCGGGAAGACCCGTCCCCCTTTAAGGGACGGGATGAAAGGCGAGTCCTTGTTTCAGGTGGATAGGGTGGGGATACTGTTTGACACTTTACGGCGTAGTATGCTCTACTGTAAACATGCAACAGAAGAA
>CATPCK010000937.1 GCA_955652655.1 uncultured Ktedonobacteraceae bacterium
ACTGCGAAATAAACACCGTCCGTGTCGCCCTCTATCAGAGCCGTACCTCGTTGGCGTAGCGCCTCCACCACCTGAGTAAGCACCTCGCGCCCTCGCTGTGTCACTTCCCCGGCGGCCCGGCTATCGGAGAAGAGTGCCATCGAACCAGCGCCCATGTAGCCGTAGGCGGCGTTAATGAGAATCTTCATCGCTGCCTGCGTCGCGTCGTGCATATTAGCTTCTATCGAACCCGATTGCGCCCTCTTCGCCGCCGCTTTATGCGCCAGCCGCAGGTCCGTTAAGCGGCTCAAAATACTCAGCAGTACACCCAGGTGGTCACACGCGGGCCCTATCTGGTAGGTGCGCATCAGCGAGGGATACAGCGAAGCGACATCCGTCTTCACCACGTGTTCCGCGATACCCTCGGCAAAAAGGTGGACCGCGCCGCCTTCGTGCAGCCCGCTCTCAGCGCTCTCGTTCGCCGCCTGGCTGGGTAAAGCCGCTCCTGCGCGCAAATAAGCCCTCACAAGCATCGGCTCAAGGATGCCCATCGCCGGGCCAGCTGATGCCAGTCGTTCATAACGGCGCGGCGCCATACCCGCCAGCGCAAAAGGCGCCCCCAGCAATCTCCGCGACAACCCATCTACCTCGGCAACATCATCCAGTGCGTAGCGCCGTACCAGCTCCGGGTCCTGGCGATACGTCTCAAAAATGGCCGCCCCCTCCAGGTACACCCGCTCGGGAAGGGCTATCCCAAAATAGCGTGCCACTTCCTTCAGCCGGTGGCTGGGCATATCGCGCACAACAAAATCGTGGCGGCGCACCGCGTCCAGCGTATCGATCAACTCACGCCCGGCCAGACTGTAGCGCGTGCGTCGCCGCGCATCAGGCCCTATCGCCAGCGTTTCCTCGCGCCGCTCCAGCAGCGTCGGCCCACCCATGCGACCAAGTATCAGCGGTATGCCAAGCACCTCGGCCCGCTGTTCCAGGAAGGGCAGATCAAAACCAAAGAGATTATGATTCTCTATCACATCGGGATCAAGCTCGCGTATCAAAGCACAGAGCCGATTGATAAGCTCTGCCTCCTCGCCAGGAGTTGGCGCATCGATCGTCATGGCCAGCCCACGATTATCACGCATGGAAACCATGAAGATACGTCCACGGTGCGGGTCGAGCGCGGTCGTCTCCAGGTCGAATTGCAGCCGGTGCAGGTCATCATAGACCATGCCGCGAAAGTACACGCGTCCCGTAAGCATCAAATACTGCTCAACTGGACCAACGCGGTAATAGGTCTCCGGCAAGTCGTTAAGATTGCTGACCTGGCGCCCCAACCGCCGCGATGCCCCACTCAACAACATACGTTCAAGCGCGCGTCCATCGCGTGCAGAGAGCAAATAGCGGTAAGAGCCTTCAGGACCCTCCAGTTCGCGATAGCTCACCGCCGCGCCATCCCCACCGGCTGCATCTAAGGGCAACAGGGACTTCCCCAGGTGGGAAAGATCTTCCAGCGTCGTAGCAAAGAGCCACGGCCGAAAACGCTCCGTCGTAAACGTAATACGCCCCTCCAGGCGCTGCCACACTACCGCCCGCCCTTCTCGATTAGCCCACACCGAGACAATGCCCGGCGTCGCATCCCAGCCGAACACCCATGCGTCTTGTTGATGCGATGAGGGGGTATCGTGAATAGAAACCATCGTCCTCCTACCGGGATACCGCGACATAAACAACGTCTATTACGTTTCAGCACCTCCACAGTGTACCACGAAAATCAACTTGTTCATCTTTCACATGCTCACCGCCCAATGTCTTTGCGCACAAAGCGCACCGAGGCCAACGCCAGCGCCGCGACGGCAACCGCCAGCACACCCAGCGTGTCCAGGAGCGGCAGGCCATGCAGCAGCGGCGTTCCATAATAGTAGAAGGCAGACAGCCGCAGCGTCGCATCCGACCAGTTCAAATCTGGACCAATAAAGCTGATGAAGAACCAGATCACCAGCAAGAAGCTCAAGAGGCCGGTGTCCAATGCCGTGCTCAACCAGCCTGAGAGCAGATAGCCGATGGCTGCCACCAGCAGCCCCAGTGGAATTATGCTGAGCGTGGCTGCGGCCAGATTGCCTCCGTCGAGCTGCAAGCCCGTGGCTGCCGAGGCCACCGCCGTGGCGGCCAGGGTCAGCACCCCCATGATAACCGTCGCGGTGGTGAGCGCAGCAAAACGCCCCAACAGCACCCGCAAGCGTGGTTGCGGCGTGGACAGCACCAACTCCAGCCGTCCATCCTCTTCATCGGCGGACCAGCGATTTGCCTGGGTGACCGCAAAAGCCATCAACAACAGCGGCAAGAAAACAAAGAGAAAACTCAGGAGGGTGGCGTTGGTGGCGACATCGCCCCCGCCGACCTTGCTGATCTCCTCCCTCAGGAGCGGTGAGCTTGCGTAAAGGCTGGCCATCTGCGCCTCAATTTGCTTGGCGATCACAACCATCCATGCGGCAAACCCGGCGATGGCCAGCGTCCACCAGTACGTGGGAACCGCGATCATTCCCAGGCTGCGCGTATACAC
>CATPCK010000938.1 GCA_955652655.1 uncultured Ktedonobacteraceae bacterium
CTCCTACAATCAACTGAGCGACTTGTCGCGAAGCCACGCTCGGAAATATCATCAGAGGAAGAGAAAATATCCACATGTACTATGTACAAACAAGCATGTCACAAAATAGCAGTGGGAGGTGTCATACATACGGAAACTCAGGAATATACCATCCCATCATAAGATTTAAAACCTCGTCGATCTGTTGAACTTTTTCTCGACAGGAAGCTACTAACATTGTGGCAGGCAATCGCTGCCTCTAACTCAATCACCCACTAGCAAAGAGAAATGGAAAAGAAGGTATGGTTGAAAAGGTAATGACAGTGCCGGAAATGAACACACCTCGAACATTCACAGGTGATATCGTTTTGCGCACCAATAATCTAACCAAGCAATATGGTAAACGCGTCGCCGTCAATAATCTCAACCTGGAAGTCCGCCGTGGCGAAATAATGGGTTTCCTCGGCCCAAATGGCGCCGGTAAAACCACGACCATCCGTATGGCACTTGGCCTGATTGCTCCGACCGCCGGGAGCGTCGAGATACTGGGCCAGGAGGTCGCAACCCACGGTTCGCGTATTCTCCCTCGCGTTGGCGCCCTGGTGGAGACACCCGCCCTGTACCTCTATATGTCTGGCCGCAATAATTTGCGTGCCGTCGCATCTGTACTTGGTGGTGTACCCAGGTCAAGAATCGATGCCGTGTTGGATTTAGTAGGACTGCGCGCCAGGCAGAAAGACCGTGTTCGCACCTACTCACTCGGTATGAAGCAGCGCCTGGGCGTCGCCATTGCCCTGCTGCAGGACCCTGATCTGCTGATCCTGGATGAGCCCGCCAATGGTCTCGACCCGGCAGGTATTGTCGAGATGCGCGACCTCATGCACCGTCTCACAGCAGAGGGCAAGACCGTTTTCATCTCAAGTCACCTGCTCACTGAAGTGCAACAGATCTGTACCCGCGTGTCCATCATCAATCTCGGGGAACTCGTCAAGGTCTCCACGATCGAAGATCTCATCAGTGGACACGGCGAGTTTGTCGTCACCCTTGAGCGTGCGCAAGAGGCGCTCGCGCTGGTCAAGGCCCATCCCTGGGGTAAAGATGCGCGCCTTGATACCCGTGGTGCGCTCGTCACAACCGCTCCTGGGAAACGCGGGCGCGACCTCAATCTTTTCCTCGTCGACGCGGGCTTCGCCCCCGATACCATCGCGCAGTCAACGCAGGACCTGGAACAGGTCTTCCTGGAATTGACCAATTCTGGTACAGGAGAAATACAGTGAGTACAGCCGTCACATCCGCGCCGGCGGAGCAAATGAAATTACATACATCGAAGCCCAGCTTTTTCGGCATCCTGGGCGGTGAGCTATTCAAGATCAGCCGCCAGTGGATCGTGTGGGTGATGCTGGTCCTCCTCGCGGGCGTCATTGCCCTGCCGTATATCATTACGTTGACAGTTCCAGACGTTAAGGCCACCATTGACCACACTCCGCTGCTGTTTTTAACAAATCGCCTGACGCAGAACTTGGCCGTGCTGCGCGTCTTTATCGGCATATTCCTGCTGGTGCTGACGGCCTGCGTCATTGGATTGGAGTACCAGCTGGGTACCATCCGCATCCTCCTGGCGCGCGGCGTGGGACGGCTGCAACTGCTCACCGCCAAGTTGCTGGCGATCGCCATCATTGCGCTAAGCGTTTTTATCGCAGGCACCCTCTACAATGTTCTCTTGATGAGCAGCCTGCTGCTGATCATGGTGGGAAATTTGAATGCCTATAACGCGATAACGCCCGATTTCTGGTCGGTGGCTCAACAGTATACATTGACCATACTGGTCAGTATGGGCGCGACTATTCTCATGGCGACCGCCGTCTCTGTGCTTGGGCGCTCGCTGACCTTTGGGCTCAGCCTCGCGCTTGCCTGGTTTCCGGTCGACAATATCGGTACAATCTTTTTGTACCTTGCCAATCGTCTTACCCACAGTGATTTCTGGTTAAATGTCTCGGCCTACTTACTTGGTCCGAACCTGAATGTCATGTCAAAGGCGCTTATAACAACCAAAACGGAGATCTTTACTATCGGAGCCCAGCCGTACGTCACCGTCGATGGCGCGCATACCCTCTGGGTTACCCTTGTCTACGCCGTCATCTTTGCCGTGGTGGCTATTGTCCTCACATGGCGCCGTGACGTAAAAGAGTAAGATATTCTTCTCCTGCCCTGGTACATGAGACATCCTGAATTTTTGCTGAAGCGGGGTTCTCAGGGGAAGGGATCGCCAAACCCGTTGGGGCGGGAGAGGTTAGTAAGGGAGCTTTCAAGGGTAGGTATTTGGTGATGTTGCCTCGGAAGCGCCTTCTACCCGTAGGGGCGGGGGTGGATGATGCGTGGAGTGGGGACGCTTGCGTCGCCCTCGTCCCAGTCCTCAGTCGCCTGGTTCCTCCCGCCATGGGCGACGCAAGCGTCCCCTCCCCACATCCACACCGCTCCCGCCCCTACGAATGTAACGATCTGCCTCAAAAAACCTACCTGTGAAAGCACCACTCCCGCCCCTACGGGAAAACTTGACGCCTGGGCTCCTACCTGGTTAAGCCCCAACGATCGCGCACGCTCCGCTCAATGGGACCAAAGATCAGCACATCGATTGCCACGCCGATGATGATAATTACCACCATCACGGCCATGACCTGCGAAGCATCGTTCAGATCCCGTCCCGTTTGTAGAAGATTTCCCAGGCTGAGCGTAAAGAATATCAACTCACCAGCCATCAATGAGCGCCAGGCGAATGTCCAGCCCTGCTTCAACCCATTGATGATGGCTGGTAGCGCGGCGGGAAGGATAACCTGCGAGTATAGCGCCACGTCGCGCGCGCCCATGTTCCGCGCGGCTTTGAGGTAGATCGGATTCGTGTTCTTTACTCCCGCGTCTACACCCAGCGTGATCGAGAAGAGCGCTCCCATGATCACCACGAAGATGATTGCCTGCTCGGTCAGTCCGAGCCAGAGAATCGCCAGTGGCAGCCAGCACACACTCGGCAATGCCTGCAGTCCCAGAATCAACGAGCCAACCGTTTCTTCAAGGATGCGGTTGCGCCCAATCAGTAGCCCGAGTACCAATCCGACTCCCAGCGAAATGCTATACCCGATCGCTAACCGCGACAAGCTGATTCCTATGGCTTGTAGGTAGAGTCCGCTGCTGAATCCCGTAATGATGGCGCCCAGCACGGCGAAAGGACCCGGAAACAGGTAATCGGGCCAGATGCCGCTCATTGCGATCACCTGCCACAGCATGAGTAATGCCGCGTAAAAGAGTATACGCCTCAGCCATGGAACAAATGAGGCCCTGCTCACACGCTGCGAGAAATCCACCGCTTCAGCCATTTTCATCCTCCCGTTCATGTTCGCCTATCGC
>CATPCK010000939.1 GCA_955652655.1 uncultured Ktedonobacteraceae bacterium
GAAGGAGAGGGAATAGGCGCGGACAGGTGCATCTGGATAACCTGTTCCTCGTCGGGATCATCATAGGGCAATACACCTGTCAACAGCTGGTAGAGCAATACGCCCAACGCGTAGATATCGCTCGACGTGGTTACAATGCCCATCGTCTGTTCCGGGGCCATATAGTGCGGTGTCCCCGGCACCTGGTCCAGGGGAATAGGTTTCCTAGCCTGCTCTAATTCAGCCTGCTTTGAAGCGCGTACCAACCCGAAATCGGCCAGGTAGACATGAGGAGTGCCACTGCGCCGCTGCTCCAGCAGGACATTGGAGGATTTGATATCTCGGTGAATAAGCCCTTCATCGTGCGCGTATTCGACCGCGTCTAGTAACTGCTGGTAGATGGCGGAAACCTCGTTGAGATCGGGCAGGCTGCGGCGCAGGTAGCTCGTCAGCGTACCTCCCTCGATGAAGGGCATGACCAGGTACAAGATTCCTTGCTCGTCGCCGTATTCGATCAACGGCAAGATGTGAGGATGATGTAGCCTGGCAACAGTTCGTGCCTCGCGGGCGAAGCGGCGGCGCATATCGCGGTCAGCAGCGTAGTTACCAAGGATAACCTTGATGGCTACGCGTCGATCAAACGCGGTGCGCTGCTTCCCCTCATAGACAGCTCCCATGCCGCCGACACGAATGCGGCGGATGACATCGTAATTTCCAAGCTGTCTACCTTCCAGAGAAAGCATCGAGGGCATGTATCCTTTACTAGCAGTCTTACTTTCCAGGCGTCACATCGGGTGAAGGCTTCACAACAGGCGAAGTAAGGGTATTTGTGGGAGTCGCAGTACCCGCTCCCGGTGTTCCTGTTGGCGTCCCCTGTAAGCCGGGTACGTTCTGCACTACAATAGTTATCTTGCTCACATCGGTTGGCAGCGTATTCCCACTCGAGATGTTAATACTGTCGACTTTACTCACTCCTTGCTGAACTGCGAGAATGTCTGTCGCCTGATTCTGTGTTTTACCGGCAATCTGACCCGCCAGTTGCGACTTCAGGGCATTGCTAAACTGGTAGACCCAGAGGCCTTGAGCATTGATGAAGAGGGTCACTTTTCCACTTTTATCGGTCATTGCCCGGGTAATCGTGGTCAAGATATTGCCCGTCAATGCATATCCGACGTTACTCTTGTCCTTCTCAGTCTTGAGAAGATCCGCCGCTATGGTCCTGGCACCGAGCTGGTCGTAGACCTCACCTGAACATGACGCGGTCACCGTCACCGTCACACTCGTGGCCCTGTCACCCGCATTGTGATTGGAGGTCACTTTTGTTGAACACCTGGGCGTATTGACAAATTGCTCGTTTGCATGCTTCTGCCCGTTTAACGAAGAGAGCGCACTCTGCGATAACGGCTGTTTGAGCGGGTTGGCGGCATTATCAATGTCGCTCTGTTGCACGGCGGTATATTTCTGCGGGTCTTGCCCACCGCTAAAGGCGACTGTATTGCTTACCTCAACTGATGAATTTGCGCAACAGATCATATTGCTAAAATCAAAAGCGCGAATGTTTCCCCTTGATCCTGACGTGACAGCATGGGCAGGTACAGTTATACGGCCAAAGCCACTATTGGGGTTCGCAGCGGGAATATAGGCAAGGATATCGTTGGCTACCTGCACGCCCTGCGCATCAGTAAAGATAGTGCCAGCGGTGACCCCATAGGGCGCGAACGAGCCATTCACGAACGTCAGCGTCCCTGTTGCATGGGTTCCTGGCGTGTTCACAAATCCAGTGGCGCTCACCGTCTTTGACTGCGGCTGCGTCGTGAACGACAATAGGCGCGCCGATACCTGGCGTTTGGAAATGTCGGGCGTGCCAGAAGTTATACCGGTAATCACATACATGTTTTGTGATACCGTGCTCTTCGGCGTAATAGTCACCGTCGCGGTGGGAGAGGCTCCCGGCAAGACGTTTGAGACGGTACTGGTAAATGAACTCCAGGTGGCAGGGGCAGCTATCGCTATACCACCGCAGAGAAGCAATGAGAACAGCAGCAGCGCCACAAGCGCTATCAGCAAGAACTGCCAACCCTTGCGGGGCCTGCGCTGGGGAGGTTGAGCAGTATTACCACCGCTCGCCGGAATTGCAGTAGGAGGTGGAGGTGGAGGTACGACAACGGGAACGCCCGCGACAGCCGCGGGTCTCTTGCCAGACCGTTGTTTCCACACTGCTGGTGCCACAGCTGCAGCGGCACCTAACTCATCATCGGGTATGTCCGCATTGGCTGTTGGCAATTTCTTTGTATTCCTTGCACGAGGGGGAGCAGAAAGGGTAATAATTCCGGGTTCAGCAGCTGTATCGTCCGCACCCTGGCGAGATGGAGGGGGAGCTAGTACGTCTTCTTCTCCCGGCTGCCCCTGGGAGCCTGCAGGAGCTGGCATCGCAAAGGCAGCCTCTTCATCCCAATCGCCCTGATTATCTATATGTGGGGAGGGAGAATCAGTCTGAGCAGGAGGATGCAGAGCGGAGTCAGCGGCCCACGCGGCTGCTCCTACACCTGCTACCGGGCCCAATGTTCCAGCCTTGTTAGCAGCATTAGCCTGCTGATCACCCTCTTCTTGACTCGTATCTTCAACTGGAGGTTGCGCAGCATCATCGTCAGGAGAAAGGTTGGAGGGATTTGAGGCCTCGAAGCCAACAGCAGCGCCAGTCATAGCAGCAGATGACTTTTTTGCAGTGCGCCCGCTAAAAGGCCATCGACCTCTCTCCGCCTTTGAAGCCTCACCTTCGGCGTGTAATGACCTGGCGTAGCTCTCTAATGATACAAAGTAGGTAAAACGGCGTTGGCGAGCAAAATCGGCCGGGCCAGAACCTTGTGGCGCTACAATGATAAGCTGAGCCTGGAGTTTACGGCGCATATTTTTCAGCCCGTCAAAATCAACCGGTCGTTGAAAGGCTTTATTCTTATTGGGCAGCACAATAGCTATCTGCTTCCGACCAAGTTTTTCCTGCGTTAATATGGCAGCTAACACACTTTCCCGGTCGTCATCAGGTGACACATATATAATACCTATTGTCGCGCTACGCGGATCATTCGCACCCAGCAGATCCGAACCGTTTCCCTGTTTCATCTTCCTGTCCCTCTTCATCCCTATAGTTGGCAGATTCTCGCCGGCATTCGCCTATACTATGTTTTTATTCTACCTTATACGACAGAAATTATAAAGTAATATATGTATTTGCTCTTTCTCTTTAAAGAAAATAACGGGAAATAACAGTGTTTTCAACATTTGCTTATCCCCTTGTTCGATTATCTCATAAGGCTTATGCCGAGACAAAAAAGATCTCAGGGGATAGCCCAAGTGGTAGGGGAAAATGCAAGAATAAAATGGGGAGTGCAGAGGGACATTGCTCCCTGCACCCCCATTTAATTTGTTCTATCTAGCGGGGGCCTGCATTGCGCACCTCATCGCCAGGTAGCGCAAACTGCTGGAAGTTCTTTTTGAAGCGTGCGGCAAGGTCAGCTGCCTGCATGTCATATGCCTCTTTATCCTGCCAGGTATTGCGTGGAATGAGTACATCGTCCGGGACATCGGGACACAACGTCGGCATACGCAGTCCAAAGATAGGATCCGTGACCATCTCAACGCGATCCAGATCGCCACCGATAGCTGCCCGTACCATTGAGCGAGTGTAGTTGATGTTGATGCGCTCACCAATCCCGAATGGCCCTCCTGTCCACCCTGTGTTGATCAGGTAGCAGCGCACTTTATACTTCTCAATACGCTCACGCAACAGATTAGCATACTCTCCAGGCTGTAAGGGCAAGAAAGCCGCACCAAAGCAGGAGCTAAAGGTGGCTTGCGGCGTGGTAACGCCAGCCTCGGTACCCGCCAGTTTACTCGTATAGCCAGAGAGGAAGTAATACATAGCCTGCTCTGTGGTCAGTACTGAGATCGGAGGCAGGACGCCGAATGAATCTGCCGAGAGGAAAATGACCGCTTTGGGATGCCCACCTAGCCCCGATTCGATTACATTATCGATGTAGTCAACCGGATAGGCAGCGCGGGTGTTTTCTGTGAGCGAGTCATCGCTGTAATCCGGCTCACGGGTCCCTTTTTTCAGCACGACATTTTCATAGACAGCACCAAAACGGATAGCATTCCAGATCTGTGGCTCGTACTTCTGTGACAGATTAATGCACTTTGCGTAGCATCCGCCTTCGAAGTTAAAAATGCCGTTATCTCCCCAGCCGTGCTCATCGTCACCAATCAAGCGGCGGCCTGGATCAGCCGATAGACTCGTCTTTCCAGTACCTGATAGGCCGAAGAAAAGCGCAACATCACCTCCTGGTCCCACATTAGCGGAACAATGCATAGGCAGGACACCCTGAGCGGGTAAGATGAAATTGAGAACGGTAAATATCGATTTCTTCATTTCACCGGCATACTGCGTACCACAAATCAGCACGAGGCGTTCATCGAAGTCAATGATGATGGCGACTGCCGAACGCGTACCATGAACGCGTGGGTCTGTGTGAAAATTTGGGACGCAGAGAATAGTAAATCCCGGGCGGCCATTGGTCAAATCACTCTTGTTTGAACGGAGGAAGAGTTGCCGTGCAAATAGATTATGCCATGCCAGTTCGGTGATAACCTGAATAGGCATACGATAATCCGGATCAGCACCGGCTGCAGCATCAAGCACATAGACATCACGTCCCTGTAAATAAGCTGAAAGGCTGCTGCGCACGGCATCAAAGTTCTCTTGAGACATCGGGTGATTGTACTCACCCCACCAGATTTTGGCGGCACTCTCCTCGCTTGAAACAATAAACTTATCTTTAGGGGAACGCCCGGTGTGCGAGCCAGTTGTAGCAGCAAAGGCTCCATTTGAAGCCAATTCCCCCTCCCTGCGCGCCAGGGCATGCTCTAACAGTTCCGGTGGCGAGAGATTCCAGTTAATATCACCTAAGTTTACAAGCCCATATTCTTCCAGGGCTTTACGACTCATCATCATTGCCATAAATATTTTCTCCTTTGAGGCTCATCTTTGAATCTCTACACAGGGAACAGGGAAACGTTGATTACAGCACGATGTACAATGCCTACAACCTACATTACTACCACAGTTCCTTCCTGTTGGTAGTCTATCAAACTTCAGTAAGAACCGCAACCCGAAAAGATGGTCTATGAGCTTACCAACCTGAGC
>CATPCK010000940.1 GCA_955652655.1 uncultured Ktedonobacteraceae bacterium
CCACTCGCCAACAACGCCCTTTTGATCTAACAAAGCGTCTGGCAAGCTCTTGAGTGCGTCAAGCAGAATGGCACGCTCCTGGCTCAGTGCCTCGAAAAGGTTCGTCAGAGTAGACATACGTTCTCCCCTCTCGATGTAATGCCTAAATTTGCTTTTAACCCATTACGCATACTATACTGTCTACTGAAGAAAATTGCAATGGGCAAAATAGCCGAAAGGGAGTTACCGCGATGAACGCGCTCTGTCTAGATCTATTAAACAATGATTGGCACGATTGGCGAGGAGTAGCCACATGAGATTGTAGTACAATCAAGGTGTCAAGCCAGAGCTTTCCATTCTTTCCATACAAGTCTAGACCTGGACAAACGGATGTGTTATACTTGAAAATGTAATGTATCACGTTCGTCTTGTCTACCATGTTCAGACCATGAATGTTCGTAGAAAAGGGAGCTGGAAGGGAGGGGCGTATGGAATTCGGCGTTCACCTGCCGCTTCTGGCCTTTCGAGAGCACACGTTCTCCCTCACAGAGCTGGTGCGTTCTGCCGAGACGGCAGAGCAACTTGGCTTCACAACCCTGTGCGCCAATGACCATCTCATTGGATCTCGCCCCTGGCTGGATAGCCTCACGGCGTTGGCATCCGTCCTCGCTCATACGCACCAGGTCACCCTTATGACAACCGCCGCGCTGCCAGTGGTACGGGGACCCGTTCCTCTGGCAAAGGCACTGGCTGCACTTGATGTCTTGTCGGGTGGGCGCCTCGTCGTCGGTGTCAGTTCTGGCTCCTCTCCCCAGGATTATGCCCTGGTGGGGATCGCCTTCGAGGAACGCTGGAAGCGTTTCGACGAGGCCGTTCAGGTGCTCCGCTGTCTGCTGCGTACCGATGCACCACCCTTCCACGGCCAGTTCTATGCCGCTGACCAGACCAGGCTCGAACCCTTTCCAGCTCAGGAGTCAGGGCTGCCGATTTGGATTGGAAGCTGGGGGTCAGATGCTGGACTCCGACGGGTGGCTCGCCTGGGAGATGGATGGCTCGCTTCTGCCCATAATATCACGCCAGAGTCGTTTGCGGATGGACTGGTTCGGCTGCATGTGTTCCTTCGCCAGGTCGGCAAGGAACCAGACGACTTCCCTCATGCATTGGGAAGCATGTTCTTTCACCTGACAGACGACCGGAGGAGGGCCGAAGAGATGCTTGGTGGGCTCCTGAGTCCGATTCTGGGGCGTCCAATCGAGCTACTGCGTGAGCGCCTACTCGTCGGAACGCCCAACGAGTGCGCCGAAAAACTGACCAGACTCAAGGCGGCGGGAGTTCGAAAGGTGTTCCTGTGGCCGGTGACCGATGACATTGTTCAATTAGCGAAGTTCCATGATCACGTCTTTCCTCAGCTACCGGTGTAGCGTTCCAGGATTCTGTTGCCGAATGATATCTCTGGTGGAAATGAAGGGCGCGGCCCGTTCGGGCCAATAAAGGCATCATGCAGGAGGAGCCCGGTGAACGATACTCATCCCGTAGTGGCCACCATTGTCAATCTTTATCACGACGTGCACCGGCAGCTTCGTGAAGAGATTATCGACCTCGCTCCCGAAGTGTTGGAGTGGACACCTGGGCCAGACACGAACTCGATTGGCACCTTGATTGTTCACCTGCTCGGTTCTGAGGCCGAAATGCTGCGGAGTGTGCTTGGGCTCCCCAATGATCGAGATCGAAATGCCGAATTCGTTGCCCAGACCTCCCAGCGTGATGACCTCTTGCATCGCATCGATACGGCTGATACCGATTTGGAGCGCCTTGGCATGAGCATCACAGAGCACGATCTCTTCACCTCGCGGGTTCGTCCCAACAAATCCGCTGCTCAATCAGGCTTATTCTGGCTGGTCAGAAACTACGGACACGCTCGTGAACATCTTGCCCACGTTCAGCTCACCAGGCAACTGTACCTTTTAACCTCAACTAGATGAACCAATGACATCCAGGTATACACGACCGCTGCTGCCATCAACCTCGATCGTTTGTCCGTCTTGAATGAAATGCAGCGCGCCGGGCACATTGATGACGGCGGGAATACCGTATTCTCTGGCCACAATAGCCCCGTGCGAGAGTTGCCCGCCGACTTCGAGGACGAGACCACTGACGAGAGGGAAAACAGGCGTCCAGCCAGGATCGGTGCCCTGTGTGACGAGTATGTCTCCTGTGGAGAGCCTGCTGGCCTCACTGAGGTTCCAGACAAGACGGGCCTTACCGCGTACGCGGCCACTGCTGGCAGGCAAGCCCTGCAGGTGTGAACCGGCTGGCTCAGGGTCGGGGAGAGGAATGCCGCCTGGGCCAAGCGCTGAAGGCGCAGTGATGCTGTGCCAGTAGTCGAAAGCGGCGCGGCGCGCGGAGACGACCGTGGCCAGGTCTTCCCCGGGCTCAGGCGC
This sequence comes from uncultured Ktedonobacteraceae bacterium, assembly GCA_955652655.1. Classification (GTDB taxonomy): domain Bacteria; phylum Chloroflexota; class Ktedonobacteria; order Ktedonobacterales; family Ktedonobacteraceae; genus UBA11361. The sequence goes on from CATPCK010000940.1 coordinate 2,421, forward strand.
ATTGCTCGCGCTAATGATGTCGTCAATTTCGTAGAGTGTCAGGAAGAAAATGTCATCGGGAGATTCGAGCCGGCCCTTCTCTGCCCAGCGTCGGCCGAGCTCGGCAAGGAGCAGCCGCATCGGGTAGAGGTACTTCGCCACGTAGGAGCGGTTATTGTCGCGCAGGCGTATCCTGTTCTGAGCCTGGCTAAGCAGCCAGTGGAAGATTCTGCGCCTGATAGGATTGAGCTGTGCCGCAATCCGAGCCGTCACCTCCTCACGTTCCAGTTGACGGCGTTGCTCGGCCTTGACCGGGCTCATGGACTCGTCTGCGCGCAGGTAGCTCGTGATCAGTTCGATGACTGGCGCGGGTGCGTCAGCCCAACGAGGATTGTGTAGCTCCGCGTCATTTGGACAGCGATACCCGTGGCGCCGGAGGAACGCCTGAAATTCAGCTATGAAAGGCTGCGCCTCTGACCGCTCTTGCAACAGGGCAAGCGCTTCCACGGCAGGATGACTTTGCACGATATCGTCAAGGTGTAAGGTGCGCAGTGTTTGTGCCATGCTCCAGAGCGCCTGCCCTACATCGGCGGTGTAGACACCGGAGAGCGCCTGGACGAGCACTGTAGCTTGCCCCTGCTTGCCCGTCCACTTGCTCACGCGACGATCGAGGAAGTAAAAGGCGACAGCAGCGAGTGCCGCTGTCACAAACACAGACCTCATGGCTTTGCCTCGCTCGATCCACAGCGGTATCCAATGTGTCCAGAGGGCGCGATCATCGAGTTGCTGCATATCCTGTTGTTGAAACTGGTCAACCCACTGATCGACCTGCGCGAAGAGCTTTTCCCCGCTCAAGTTGGGCACCTTCTGCTCTTTCTGTTTGGGCGTCTTTGGCTGTTGCCTGGACTGCGATATGCCAGTACGAACTATAGAGGGGAGGCGGCGTAGCAAACGGAAAAAATGGAAGCTCTCATCGGATTTGCGCAAACCGCGCCCACTACTCCCCCAGGTAGTATCGATAAAGCTGGTGGGAATGCCTACTTCCATAGCACTGTGTATGACAACTCCCTCATTCACATACACACGACCGTAGAAGCGCTGGAATTTGGGCAAGGGGGGAGCATCTGCGGAACGCTCTGCCATTGCCGGCATCCTCCCCAGCAGGAAGAAGGTCGGCCACAAGGTCGCGCTCAAGGGGGTAATGG
>CATPCK010000941.1 GCA_955652655.1 uncultured Ktedonobacteraceae bacterium
ATGGACATGCAGTTGGGCGTATAGACCTCCTCTAATGCACCCTCTGGCTCTTTGCCCAGTTCCGAGCGCACAAATTCGGCCTTCTCACGGTTTGCCGCGTAATCGCAGCGGTCACAGATCATAGCATCATCTTCACCGGCCCCGGTAATCGCGATAAACTCCTGCGATTCTTTGCCGCCAATAGCGCCACTATCGGCGTGAATGACGATGAAGTTCATACCGCAGCGGGTATAGACGGCACGATAGGCTTCAGCCATCTTGCGATAGCTGACATCCATGCCCTCGTAGTGAGCGTCGAAGCTGTACAGGTCTTTCATAATGAACTCGCGCACGCGTAACAGACCTCCACGAGGCCGTGGCTCGTCGCGCAGCTTCGTCTGAATCTGGTAGATCATTTGTGGCAGGTCGCGGTAGCTGCGCACGAATTCCTCAACCAACAAGGTCACTACCTCTTCGTGAGTTGGCCCGAGCACCATATCGCGCCCCTTGCGATCTTTCAACTTGAAGAGCACATCGCCCATCGCTTCGGAACGGCTTGGCCCACCACCTACAGGTTCTTTATCCCACAAGTCTTTCGGCTGCAGCACAGGCATGGTCACTTCCTGTCCGCCCGCGCGATCCATCTCTTCACGAATGATCTGTGATATCTTCCGAATGACACGGTTCCCAAGCGGCAACATGCTATAGATACCCGAGGTCAACTGACGTATATAGCCGCCTCGCACTAATAGCTCCTGGTTGCCACCCTCTGTGTCGCGCGGTACCTCACGCAGTGTGGTTGTGAGTAGTTGCGATAATCGCATGATTCCTCCTAATCTACGGTCAACGCGAGCACATCGTTCGCCTTGCCGCCATTACATTCGACCATCCTCTGTTCTTCGTATCTCAGTAAGCGCGAGCGAAAATGGCCTCGCAGGTGGCAGGCTTACCAGTATAGAAGCATTTTCCTTTAACGCCCCCCTCTGGCTGGTCAAAGGGGATAACCCTGAGCGTAGCTTTCGTCTCTGCCTTAATAGCCAGTTCTGCTGCGCTGTCTTCGGCCCATTTAACCCGTACAAAGCCGCGCTTTTCTGCGATAATCTGTTTGAACTCTTCATAACTGCCGGTAATATGGGTGTTTTGATCCTGAAATGCTTTTGCTCGCTGAAAAAGTGCCTGTTGAACTTCTTCTAGCAACGTAGGGAGATGAGTTTCCAATGCTTCTACAGGCACCGATTCACGGCCACGGTTATCGCGCCGTACCAGCATGACGCTGTTGTTCTTCACGTCGCGCGGTCCGATTTCCATGCGTACCGGCACTCCTCTCAATTCCCATTCATTAAATTTCCAACCCGGCGTGTTTTCGCTCAAATCAATCTTGACGCGCACTTTGCCCTTCAGCATTTTTTCTACGCGTTCTACCAATGCGCCGACCGCCGTTTTTTCCGCATCGTTGCGCCAGATCGGCACAATCACTACCTGGTAAGGAGCAAGACGTGGCGGCAGTATTAAGCCTGCGTTATCTCCGTGTACCATGATGACGCCACCGATGAGACGAGTACTCGCACCCCAACTCGTTGTAGCACAGTATTTACGCTGCCCATCAGCATCCAGGTACTGTATAGCAAAACTTTTGGCAAAGTTTGTGCCAAGATTGTGGCTCGTGCCTGCCTGCAAAGCTTTACCATCGCCCATCAGCGCTTCAATGGCATACGTCCGCAGCGCTCCCGCGAACTTTTCATTCTCGCTCTTGCGTCCCACAATCACCGGCATAGCCGCGTCTTCCTCGGCAAATGCCCGGTATACCTCAAGCATCATCAGCGTACGTTCTTCGGCTTCTTCAATAGTGCGGTGCGCCGTATGCCCCTCCTGCCACAGGAATTCAGAGGTACGCAAGAAAAGGGTTGTACGCTTCTCCCAACGCACCACATTATTCCACTGGTTTAACAAGATTGGCAGGTCACGATAACTCTTCACCCATTTAGCAAAGCTATGGCCAATAATGGTCTCGCTGGTAGGGCGAATAGCAAGCGGCTCTTCGAGTTCTTCGTTGCCTCCACGGGTTACCCAGGCCAGTTCTGGAGCGAATCCTTCGATATGCTCTGCTTCTTTCTCGATAAAACTACGTGGAATGAGCAGAGGGAAGTAGGCATTGAGTACCCCGGTTTCCTTGAAGCGAGCATCCATGAATCGCTGAATATTCTCCCAGATGGCGTAGCCATAAGGCCGAATAATCATACAGCCGCGCACGGGAGCGTAGTCAGCCAATTCTGCCTTACGTACTACCTGGTTATACCATTGCGAAAAATTATCGTCCTGGTCGATTATATCCTCGACGTATCTATCTTCATCAGCCATATCCCCTCCTGCGGTGCTTGATGCTTGTATAATGCCGGCAGCAATATTCCACCGGTGCTACAAGCTAAAGCAAGCAATAAAAAACTCGCCCTTCGCAAAGGACGAGGTTGTTGCCCGTGGTGCCACCTTTTTTGAATCATACTTTACAGCATGATTCCACTCACGCGGCCATCTTTTGAATGATAACCGCTCCTCCTGGTAACGGTGAGGTTTTCCGGTCAGTTTGTTCACTGACGCTCTCAGGTGGGTTCGACGTGGTGCCTGTCTACCGGCTTGCACTCTCCCGGTTCGCTGCCCGACAACGCCATCGTCTACTGGTCCTGATCAGAGCGTTACTGATATCTTATAACGACACCAAGGATACACTATGGTTTGTGGCTTGTCAAGCATGATTTTTAGCGAATGAGTTATCTGACGGTCCCTTAGACAATTATTAGTCATTTTCTCCCAGAAGCGTAACCAATGGCTGGCAAAACACAACTAATTTCCACAGCAAGTGATCGGTGCGTATCCAGCCCCTGCTCTCGCAAGCAAGGGCGGCAACATTGCATAAAAAAATATCAAAATGTTTATACGATTTTAATATATTTAAGAAGTTTTTAATGCGTGGCTAATGCATTTTACTGTACTGTATTACACAAGGAACAGGAAAAGAGCTTTGCGCATGTTAATACATCTGAAGTGGCAAAACTTCTCATGCCGAAAACTTACGCTGACAATATTTAGGCATCTGCCCTGTGCGTTTGAAGGATACTCTGTTTTGTAGCTTGAAAGGACGTGGTGTGTACACCATTGATCTTGCGACTATTTTACAGCTACTGCATGAGTTTCATAGAAATGGAATTTTGCAAGCTGAACTTCCGTCGGGAGTGCCTGGCTTTAAGAGATATTGCCTGGTGTTGATCGACCTGGCTGAAGGGAAAATTGTCTCCTGTCATATCAAAAATGGCAGTGGACAAACTCTCCTGGCCGGAGACGATGCACTAATTGTAGTGCATGGCCTGGGGAAGCTTGAATGGACATTCACGCCACAGCAAGAATCCTCTTTACTAAGCTTGAGAGATTCTTCTATGGATATACCTGTAGTTCGTGCCATGACTCCTATGCCTGCACAATCACCCATTCCGAGGCGTATTGTACAGGTAGGGCAGGAAGACCTGAACTCATGGCCGCGAAAATACAGAAGGGTCTTTGTGTTGATAGATGGAGAGAGGAGTGCCGAAAAGATTGC
>CATPCK010000942.1 GCA_955652655.1 uncultured Ktedonobacteraceae bacterium
ACCGAAGAGGACGCCCTGTGCCGCCTGATGGTCCTGCTGGTAGGGCAGGAGCGGCGGCAGGAGGCCCTCCACCTCTACCAGTACACCGAGGACGTGCTCCACGAGGAACTGACTGAGCCGGCCGTCTACACCCGCGAGCTCGCGCGACGCATCCGGCAGGGCCTCGTCTTGCGCGAACGGGGAGACCGTTACACCGCGGCGGGGTTGCAGACGCTGGCGCCGGTGGGGCGAGATGCAGTGTCGAGAGAGCGTGCGGGCAGCTCCGGCTTCAAAGGAGCCCGGATGGCCATCGCTGTTGCTCCATGCCGGGGCCAAATGTCATCCTCCTACCAGTACCGACCGCCGCGTCGCCGATCCCGTAGACAGGCAGCGCTCCCCGTTGGTTGAGCCAGGGGGAGCCCCCTCGGTTAGTACGAACTCCACAGCATTGCAAGCAGCTTTCGCCAGTCCGCAACAAGCGCAGGTGAAAGGCTACTCTGGCTCTGCACCTGGCAAGGCGATGGCACGCGTCTGTTCATCCAGCGACCAATCGGTGGGAGGCTTGAAGGCAAGCGCGTAGGGCAGGGTCTGTTCCGGCCACGTCTCCTCGCTCGGTCGGCTTCCGACAGAGTAGAGGGCGCGCATGGTCGGCACGAACAGCTCCGCCGTTTCCTGCATCAGCAGCGCTTCCTGCGCCCTCGTGAGGCGGCGCTGCGTCAGTGGCCGCGGGGGAGCGATGCTCCCTGCGTGGACATCCTCGATGCCCGACCCGTTGCGCCAGTGCTCGTTGAGGATGCCATTGGCCAGGGCGCGCGTGGGGTTGAGGAGGATGCGCGCCTTCTGCCTTTCGAACCACTCCGAGCCGAAGTCGCGCGCATAAGCATCCATCGGAGAGCGTCTGCCATGCGCTGAATTGAAGGCGACGAGCGCTCGGAAGCGGTGGTAGTACGTCGACCCGTCGAGCTGTGCGATGGGGAAAGGCAGGAGTTTGACGGCGGCCTTGGCCACTTTGCGGAAGCGCGGCTGGTCTGCCCGCATGAGGTCGATCCAGTCAGAGAGGGCCGCCGAGGCCTCGATATTGATGCGCGCCATCTCCCCGTCGCCGATGCAGCTGACCTCTGACTCGAAGGCGGCCGCCCACTGCGGCAGGTCGCGGCGGGCCAGCACGGCGAAGTACGACCCCCACCGGATACAGAGCGCCACGGTGGCGATGGCCACTTCGCCAAAGTGCAGATGGGATTTTGGTGGGACCTTCTCGTCCCTCGTGGATTCCTCCAAATACGAGAGGACCTGCCGGTACATGGTGGCGTGCGGGGGCGAGACGAGGCGGTAGGGGGCTTGATCCTCTTCAACCCTCTCCTGCCAGGACCCCGCGTCAACAGTGAACCCAGCGTTGACGTTGACCGTTAAGGAACGCTGCTCTGGCATGGTCGCTGTCTCTCCTTTCGCTCGTTTCCGCTGCGATTGGGTGTCATGACGACACTATTCCTTGCCTCGCAGCTTGTTGATCTCCTCTACCGCTTTGACTCTCGCTGCGAAAACCGGGACGAACTGCGCGTAGGAGGTATCCCTCCGTATCCGCACCAGCTTCCAGCCGTCCTCGACATCCCTGTACAGCAGCAGATAGAAGCCGTTCCAGTTGGGGTAGTGCCCGGCTTTGCGCTTGTAGGGCCGCCGGGCGAAAAAGGAGGCGACGACGTGGGGGAGCGGCGCAATGATCCTCGCATCCATCCGGCAATAGGTGATCCCGCCCACGTCCTCCCGGTCATCGACCAGCAGGCGCTCTCCTTCGATCCAGGCAGACAGGAGGGCCAGGGCCTCGACCGGAACGTCGGAGCGCTCCAGCGCCACTTTCGCCAGTTCGTACTCTTCGCGCGTGAAGTCGATCTGATCGCTCATGGCTTTCTCCCTCGCCGTCTCCGGATGTGCTTGCCGCGGTCCTGCCCGCTCCCTGGCAGGACCACTCTCACGTGCGCGCCTTTGGGCAGGGATGCCCGATGCGGCTCCATCGCGGAGCCTGCTTGTGCGGCCATGGCGTCCTCTTGCTGCTGCGTGCGGGAGAGCCAGTCTCTGCGTTCCGGGAGAACCGGGCACCAGCCGCCCTCCTCGCTTATCCCATAGGGGGCTATGATGTCCAGGAGCTCTTTCCATCGCCCCAGCCCGAACATGTCCACGTCTTGCCCTATCGCCCCGCTGGACAGTCCGTAGATCGCAGTGTCCGCGTCTTTGCCCGCGAGGCAGGTCACCAGGAACCAGTTCTCTTCCCGTTCGATGTAGGCCGCCGAGAAGGGACTCTGCGCGATGGCAGCGACGAGCGGGCGGGGCGCGCTCCTCGCCCGCTCGTATTCCTCAGGCGAAAAGAGGGCCCGAAACCGCGCCCCATCCTCTGCCTCACGCAGGTCGTAGACCAGGTCGTGGCTGTGGTCCCCGATGAGGACCCCGTGCTCTGTGACGGCCTGGATGAACGCCTCCATCCAGCCCGGCGAGGTCTCAATCGCCAGGCAGGCGGCGTCGTGCGTCAGAATCACCCCGATCTCGCCCTCTTGCACGTCCTGAAGCAAGCGGGAAAACGTCTCGCGGCACTCGCCCAGTTCCTCCGTATAGGCGAAATTCCTCAGCTTGCCGTCGTGCGCCGCCGCATAAACCGCGGCCTTGCGGCTGTGGTCAACGTGCTTTAAAAAGTCCAGGCTTTTCATCGATCCCTCCTCTTACGTGTGGCGCCTCTTTTTCCGTGTCTTTTTTCCCCGCCACTGTGCGCTCGATCTGCCGGACCCGCCGTACCCGAATGTGCTGCCTGGAGGCGCGAAGCCGACGTCCTCAGCCGTCACGATGTCGCCCCCGAGCACATCCAGTAGTTGTCGGAGCCAGCCCTCCGCCCCCATGTTGCGTATTTGTGTGACGTTCACCTCCACCCACATCTCCCTGCCGATGAGCGGAGGATGCTCGGCGGCGAACAGCGGGTCGATGTTGACGGCCTGGGATGGGTCGATCGGCCCCTGCGGAGCAGGGACCTTGCCCTCCAGCACGTCGAGCAGCTGCCGGAGCCACCGCTCGTTTCCCATCTCCTCCATCAGGGAGGCATTGGCCCGCACCCACTCGGCCTCACCCATGGATAGCTCGCGCTCCTCGGTCAGAGACTGAGCAACGGTAATGGCGTAGAAGGGATTGATAATGATCCGCTGCAGGCTGTCTTCGGTGAAGTGCGGCACGCCTCTCTCCCTCCTTTTCGGGAATGCTGTTCAGCTCAACCATCTCCTGTAGTGCTATTCTCAGGCAGCACGAGAAAAAGGGAAACGGGACATTCGCCCCGCCCTCTGCGGCAATGATAACAGACTAGACTCACCCCTGGCTCACACCATTTCACGGGATCCTCACGACCATTCCAGTGGGGGGACGCAGAATGGCCGTGAGGATCCCGTGAACATTCCTGAGGTGCGGAAGAGGTCCGCCTGCTATCATAGATGAGAAAGGCGCACGCGCCACGACGCGCGTCGGCCAAAAAGGAATGAGGCACCTGCTATGCAGAACCAGCCGCCGGCCCAGATCCATATTCGCATCGACACGCAAGAGCAGCGTTCTGGCATCCCAGAACTGCTGGCCGCCCTGCCGCAGGTGCACATCGAGGTGATCCCGCTGCACGTGGGCGACTACGACGTGGGCGGCGATCCATGCCGGGTCATCGAGCGCAAAACCGGGAGCGACTTTCTCGCCAGCCTGACGGAGGGGCGCTTATTCGCGCAACTGGCCGCGCTGCGGAAAAGCCGCTTCGCACCCATCCTGTTGTTG
>CATPCK010000943.1 GCA_955652655.1 uncultured Ktedonobacteraceae bacterium
GTATCAGCAGCCCTTGAATCAACGGATGAATACACACAGAATAAGAGGTTGTATGTAGTAAGAGAGGGCTGTAAATTTTGGAATGAATCTGTTGATTTCTTTGCAATTACTCTGGTGATCAGATAGACTAAGGGAAGTTGGTGTTGTTGGCTCCCTTCGCACGAGAAGGAACGTGTCATGGCAGAACCATTTTTACCACTCACGGCGCTGACTTCGGATCAAAGAGCACAAGCCTTGGAACGTTTTACCATCATCCGCCCTGCTCTAGAAGAAGGGGTCTCCCGGGCGCAGGTGGCACGTACCTCTCAGATTGCACCCAGTACGGTACAGCTCTGGATCAAACGCTATCGAGAGAAAGGCTTGGCAGGGCTGGCAAACAACGTAGCGCGCTCAGATAAAGGAAAGTCTCGCAAGTTGCCAGAGACCGCGATCCAGTTGATTGAGGGGCTGGCCTTACAAAAACCTCCACGTTCGATGGCCGCTATTCATCGTCAGGTCGCCACCATAGCCAAAGAACAGGGGTGGAAACCTCCCAGTTATGATCGTGTTCGCCACATCATCAAAGGTCTTGATCCGGCCCTGGTGACCTTTGCACACCAGGGAGCTGCTGCTTACCGAGAAGAATTTGACCTCCTGTATCGGCGAGAAGCGACCCACTCCAATGCCATGTGGCAGGCTGACCATACTCCGCTTGACATTGTGCAGCTGGACGAAGCAGGCAAGCCCGCCCGGCCCTGGTTAACGGTGATCGAGGATGATTACAGCCGAGCTATTGCGAGTTTCCGACTCACGTACCAGGAACCGACCGCGCTCACGACGGCCTTAGCTCTTCGTCAGGCGATCTGGCGCAAAGAAGATTCCCACTGGCACATCTGTGGCATCCCCAGCGTCTTCTACACCGATCATGGCAGCGACTTTACCAGCAAACATATGGAGCAAGTGGCCGCAGATCTGGGCATCGAACTGATCTTTTCCGAAAAGGGAGTGCCTCGCGGACGCGGCAAAATCGAGCGTTTCTTTCGCAGCGTGAACGAACTGTTTCTGCAAGACGTTCCTGGCTATGCGCCGAAGGGGTATCAAGCAGAGGCGCAGCTTGAGCTTTCCGCCTTTGAGCAACAGTTTCGGACCTGGCTGCTCTCCGACTATCAGCATCGGGTCCACAGCGAGACCAAATGCAAACCTGCGGAGCGTTGGGAAGCGGGAGGGTTTGTGCCACGCATGCCTGCTTCTGCCGAGCAACTTGATCTCCTGCTGTTAACCGTGGCGAAAACGCGTCGGGTGCAGCAAGATGGCATCCGCTTTCAGAACTACCGGTATATCGATACAACCCTGGCTGCCTATGTGAAAGAAGAGGTTCTCATTCGATACGACCCGGTAGATCTCGCAGAGATCCATGTGTTCTACCAGGATCGTTTTTTGTGTCGTGCCATCTGCCAAGAATTGTCAGGACAAACGGTCAGCTTGAAGGAGATCGAAAAGGCGCGAAGTGCGCGGCGCAAACAGGTCCGGGTTGGCCTCTCGACACGTGAAGCTGTCGTTGAACATTTTCTCGCGGTCCATCAAGAAGAAGCGCCGAGGCCAAAGGCGCACGTTCCAGAACCGGAAACGGAAGGACGGCCACGACTGAAGGGATATATCAATGAGTGAAGAGCCTGAGACGAAAGAACTGGTGTTTGCTCCCACCAAGGAGTATCTGCGCTTTGGAGAATTCTGCGATGCCTGCCGGAAATATCACTACGTCGGGATCTGTCACGGAGTTCCCGGAGCGGGAAAAACGCGCTCTGCCCAAGAATACGCCAAATGGGACATGCTCTCTCCGTTATTTCCGGAAGAGCTGTTTACACTGGTTGGGCGGCGCTATCTCGATGACCAATTCCCCCACAAGCCGTTCTCAGTCCCTGGTTCTCCTGCTTTCACTGAGGTGCTTTCTTGTCGGACCGTGTACTATACCGCTCCGGTAGCCGCGACACCCTCGCGCATCGAGCGAGAAGTGATGGCCCTCTCTGCAACCCTCTCCTATTTAGTTGAAGCAGCCGAGCAAGCCAGTCGTGGGAAGGATGATTTTTTACTGGCGTATCGGTTGCCCAAACGAGCGGAATTAGTGATTGTCGATGAAGCCCAGCGCCTGAAAATGGCGGGACTCGAGCAGCTCCGCGACCTCTATGATCGCGGGAACTTCGGCTTAGTCTTGATGGGCCAACCAGGGTTAGAAAAAAGTTTGGCGCGTTACCCGCAACTGTATTCCCGCGTGGGGTTTGCCCATCAGTTTCATGTACTCTCCGAGGAAGAAACCAGGTGGCTCCTCGAACAGCGTTGGAGCCACCTGGGCATGCATATTCGTGTGGATGATTTTACGGATCAAGAAGCTCTGGCTGCTATTGTGCGTATTACTGGAGGCAATTTTCGCGTCATACACCGCCTCCTGATGCAGATCGAGCGTATTTTGGAAATTAACCACCTGCAGGCGGTGACCAAAGAGGTGGTGGAAAAAGCGCGAGAAAAACTGGTCTTGGGATAAGCCGAGTACCGATGAGCTGTCTCAAAATCGTTCGGTTTCTTGAGACCTTCGGTTTTGTTTCAGATGATCCTGTCTTATCCATGAGAAAGTTTGTCTTACCTCTCATACGAAAGCCGCAGGTGGCATGAGACGTATGGTCATCTCTGAGATGTTCGATACAACGTGATGGACGTCCCTGTTTGTGCAAGGGTCAATACGATGGAACGCATTTGAACCCATCTCGAAGAGGACAGGTGATCGTCTTATCAAAAGAGAGTGAAAGCCATGGATAAACTCATCGTTTGCCCGATCTTGATTGGCCGAGCAGTAGATCTGACAGCTCTTCAGGCGCTCATTGACCAGACAAAACAAGGGAAAGGGCAGGTTGCTTTGATCAGTGGTGAGGCTGGGATTGGCAAATCACGTCTGGTGGCTGAGGCGAAAACGTACGCTGCCAACCAGGGATTCTTGCTCCTGCAAGGGAACTGCTTTCAGACAGATCGCGTCTTTCCCTACGCTCCTTTCCTTGATTTGTTGCAGGCGTATTTCTCTCGTTCTTTCCCTCAGACGGAACGCCACGACCTGGCACCGTTTGCGCAAGAACTCTCGCAGTTTCTCCCTGATGTGACACCTCTCATTTCTGAGTCTACACCTCTCCTGGTACCCTCCGCTCCTGATCCACAGCAGGAGAAACGCCGTCTGTTTGCCCTACTGCTCCATTTTTTCACACAGCAGACCACGCACCAACCCTTGCTGTTCATCCTTGAGGATCTCCACTGGAGCGACGACACCAGCCTTGAACTCCTCTTGTACCTGGCGCGGGGATGTAGACACCTGCCGATCCTTTTTGTGTTGACCTACCGAAGTGATGAAGTGTCTCCAGAGTTGAGGCACTGCCTGGCAGAACTTGACCGGGAGCACCTGGCGCAGGACTTCTCCTTGCAACGGCTCGACCGTACCGAGGTCGATACGATGCTCCAGGCTATCTTTGCCATGCACCAGACAATACCTACCGGTCTGGGAGAAAGCATATATGCGCTTACTGAGGGAACCCCTTTCTTCATTGAGGAGGTACTGAAATCGCTGATCGCAACCGGTGAAATCGCCTCCAAAGATGGAGTCTGGGAGCGCACCTTGCTCTTTGGCACGCACACACGCCAGCCATCCATTCCACGAAGCGTCCATGATGCCGTCTACCAAAGAACAAAGCAGTTGAGTGTTTCGGCCAGACAGGTGTTAACCCTGGCGGCGGTGGCGGGCAGGCGCTTCGATCTCACCATTCTTCGGCAGGTAACGCATGCCGAAGAGTCCCACATGTTGGTGTTGATGAAGGAATTGGTGGCGGCACAATTCGTGATGGAAGAAGCTTCCGACCAGTTTTCTTTCCGTCACGCGCTCACACGGCAGGCCGTCTACTCAGAGCTACTTGCAGGTGAACGCAGAGCGTTGCATCGTACCCTCGCCGAAACGATCGAGCAGAGCGCCCTCCCCTCCTCGATCCTGGATGCCCAGTTGGTCGACCTCGCATATCACTTCTATGAAGGAGGTATCTGGTCAAAGGCTGTGGAGTATGGACAACGCGCCGGAGAACGGGCGCTGATCCTGTACGCGCCCCGCGCAGCAATTGAGCACTTTACACGCGCACTCGGCGCGCTGAAGCACCTTGCCAGCACTCCGCCAGCAACAGTGTTGCGGGCACGAGGACAGGCTTACGAAACGATCGGCGAGTTTGAACAGGCGCGCAGCGATTACGAGCATGCACTCTCGATTGCCCGGCAGACACAGGACGGCATCATGGAATGGCAGAGCTTCCTGGACCTCGGATTCCTGTGGGCAGAGCGCGACTATGCGCAGGCGGGACAGTGGTTCCGCGGCTCCCTCGATCTTGCACAGGGGTTGGCCGATCCGAGATTCCATGCTCGCAGCCTCAATCGCGTCGGCAACTGGCTGATGAATACTGGACAGGTTACCGACGGGTTGCAGGCGCACCAGGAAGCGCTGGCCATCTTTGAAAGGCTCCAGGACAAAGAGGGCATGGCCGAAACCTTCGACCTGCTGGGTATGGCCAACGGTATCTATGGGGATACCATACAAGCAGTGGAGCAGTACGACCGTGCCATTGCCATCCTGCGAGAGCTGAGTGACCGGCAGGGGCTTATCTCCAGTCTGACCTCGCGCGTCGCATACGCCAGCCTCAGTTGGGTTGAAACCACGGCTAGCGGTTGCGAACCAGCCGCGCACTGTTCCCACGACATCATGGAAGCGCTGAGCCTGGCGCGTCAGGTCGACTCCCGGCATGGGCAGGCCTTTGTCGAGTGGTGCGCGGGTCTAGCTTTTGCTTCCTTTGGGCAACTTGGTCAAGGGCTTGCGCACTTTTTTTTTTAATGTTTGTTCGACAACGTTTTTCTTCACGCGCAGTGGCTGGCAGCAGCGTATTTCACCCTGGGTCGCGTCTACTTCTTGCTCCTGGAAGCCAACCTGGCGGTACAAGCATTCGAAACAGGTCTTGCGCTCGCCAGAGACACCGGTTCAGCCTGGTGGGTCGGCACTATTACGGCATACCTGGCGCAGGCGTATCTGTTGCAAGGAACCCGGCCGCGAGCAGCCGCGGTGCTCCAGGCAGTGATGAGACGCGATCAGCAGCCTACGAGTTCGACAGAGCGCAGGCTATGTTGGGCCTGGGGTGAACTTGCCCTGGCAAATGATGAGGCGGAGGTGGCGCTGAGCATTGCTGGGAGGTTGCTCGACTCAGCCCCAGGAGCGACAAGGGCGCAACCCATTCCCTGGCTCCTCAAGCTCAAAGGGGAGGCGCTGGGGGCGCTCGCGCGCCGAGAAGAAGCCATCCAGGTCTTAGAGGAAGCCAGGCGCGGCGCCCTGGCTCGCCAGGAGCAGCCCCTCCTCTGGCAGATCCATCGTGCGCTGGGACGACAGCACCGGCGCCTCAAGCAGGAAGACCTGGCCCGGCGCAATTTCGCCTCGGCGCGCCAGGAGATCGCATTCCTGGCAAGCACGATTGACGATGGCTCCCTGCACGATCAGTTCTTGCAGGCCGCGCTGGCCACCCTTCCCAGGGAAAAACCGATCTCTGCGAACCGCGCTGCCAAACAGGCTTACGCTGGGCTCACAGAGCGTGAACTCGAAGTGGTGGTGCTGATTGCGCAGGGGAAATCCAATCGCGAGATTGCTGAGGTGCTGGTTGTGGCCAAAATAACCGTTGAGACTCACGTCAACAACATCCTGCACAAGCTTGGCTTCACTTCGCGTACACAGATCGCGGTGTGGGCCGTCGAAAGAGGCCTGGCCAAACACTAACCTGGCTCGTTGCCGCGAACGCCAAGCCCCAGTGCTTCGCTCCCTCTCCTTTTCTGCGCGCATCCTTCGCTGCTCTCTCCATGTGAGGTGCTTCCTTTCTCCATGTATTCCCTTTGCATATCTCCATGTGAGCTATGATGAAAAGAAGGTGCGATCTCGACTACACTTTGAGTAGCTCATGAGCGTACGAATGACTATCGAAACATACACACAGAGGAGATTCGAACATGACCACACAACCAGCAATTGACACACACAAGACCGAGGCGTTTCTCGGCAAGGTCATCGGTGATGCAGGTGGGATGACGACCACCATCTTTGCTGCCATCGGCGACCGGCTGGGCCTCTTCAAGAGCCTGGCACATGGGCCTGCCACCAGTGCGCAATTGGCGACCCGCGCGAATATTAACGAACGCTACGCACGAGAGTGGCTCGGCGCGATGGCGAGCGCTGGCTACGTCGAGTATGACTCAGTGAGTCATTCCTTTACACTGCCACCTGAATATGTCCCTATCCTGGCACAGGAGAGCGGCCCGATCTTCCTGGGTGGACTACACCAGATGCTGCTGGGCATGGCCGGACCTATCGATGCGCTGGTGCAGGCCTTCCAGCGGGGCGGCGGCGTGGCTCAGGCGAATTACGATGAGAACGTCTGGGATGGCATGGAGCGGTTCACCAACGGGTGGTACGAGAACATGCTGCTCCAACAGTGGCTCCCGGTGATGCCCGATGTCCAGGAGCGACTGACACGCGGCGTCTCAGTCGCCGACATAGGCTGTGGCCGTGGACGCGGCGTCATCAAACTAGCACAATCATTCCCTCGCTCCCGCTACGTCGGCTATGATGTGTTCCAACCCTTTATCGACCGCGCAAACGCCAATGCGCAGGCAGCCGGAGTGGCCGACCGCGTTCGCTTCCAACACCTGGACGCCTCGCATGGCCTTCCTGAGCAGTACGATGTGATCACCACGTTCGACGTGGTACATGATGCCGCCGATCCACGCGGATTGTTGCAAAGCATCCGCAAGGCGTTGCGTCCTGATGGCAGATACCTTTGCCTGGAGATGAACGGCGCGGAGACCGTTGAGGGGAATGCAGGTTCCATAGGGACGTTGCTCTACGGTTTCAGCATCCTCTACTGCATGACCACCTCGTTGCACGACCACGGCGAGGGCCTGGGAACGGTGGGATTGCCCGAGTCGAAGGTGCGTGAGCTGTGTAGCGAAGCAGGCTTCAGCAGCGTGCAGCGTGCTCCGACCGAAAATCCATTCAACTCATTCTTTGTCGCTACACCATAATATGAGCGGTCGATGAGAGTCGCGGCTCTTGCAGCTGCCACTCTCAGTCGGCACATCAGCAGCGTGTACGACGGGAGTGATTGCCCTGAATGCTCGTTCACCTCACGAGAAAGTGAGGAGCGCGTCAAAGCGTCGTATGGGGACAATGATGAGCGCTTGGCGACCATCAAGAGCAAGGACGATCCAACGAATTTCTTCCGCGTGAATCAGAACATCAAGCCTGCACAAGAAGGAGAAAGTAGCATGGCAATCTTCCAAAAGAAAAGCTTCAACACTCCAGATAAGAGACGAACTCCACTGCGCGTCACAATGGATATGGTCTCTTTTGATGGCATGTCTGTCGCCTGAGCTTTCGTCATGGTATGTTCTGACTCGGCTGCTGCTGGTGATGTTTGGCCTTGGGGAGGGAAGCCTGGTGTCGATGGCGTTGCTGACCGGGGTGATGGTCGCGGAAAAAACGTTTCGGGTGGTCAGCGTCTCAGTCCCGTCATAGGAATTGCACTGCTACTGCTGGCGGTTCTGTGGCTGGCTCATCCTGCCTGGCTACTGAGTAGTATTGGAGTGTAATAACTGCGAAAATCTACGTGGTGCTTCCTCACCATCTCCGTGTTTTCGTCGATGGAAAGGCCAGGAAAATACGCTACACTCGTCGAAGTCGACCAAAATCAAGTAATATGGTCTGCGTAAGAAAGCGACAGGAAAACTATGGCTGACACACTGAAATTGATGGCTGTCCTGGCCCACCCTGATGACGAATCGTTGGGTTCTGGCGGCATTCTGGCGAAATATGCTGCCGAAGGCATCGAAACCTCTCTCGTCACCGCCACGCGGGGTGAGCGTGGCTGGTTCGGCGATGAACGTGAAAATCCAGGCTTAGAGACACTGGGCCAGATACGTGAAGCGGAATTACGAGCGGCAGCCGCAGCCCTTGGTATCCACAGCGTCAATTTCCTGAATTACATTGATGGCGAACTGGACCAGGCCCATCCGGCTGAGGTCGTGTCAAAGATTGTCGAACATCTGCGGCTCGTCAAGCCTGATGTCGTTGTCACATTCGGCCCCGATGGAATCTACGGACATCCAGATCACATTGCCATTTCACAGTTTACCACCGCTGCCGTCATCGAAGCTGCCAGCGCCGCTTCTCCGTACTACCGGGAACTTCCTCCCCATCGTGTAGCGAAGCTGTATTTTATGTCGCCAACACGGAACTTATTGGATGTCTACCAATTCGCCTTTGGTGACCTGGTCATGCATATCGATGGTGTCGAACGACGCGGTGTTGGGTGGCCTGATTGGCAGATTTCGACCAGGATTGATACCTGGAACTATTGGCGCACGGTCTGGAAGGCGGTGTGCTGTCACCAGACACAACTCCCAGCGTACCATTTACTCGAGGGCTTGCCTGAAGAGAAACATAGAGTGCTCTGGGGTTGTCAAACCTATTATCGTGCCTTCAGCCTGGTCAATGGTGGACGGACGGTTGAGCATGATTTGTTTGAGGGACTGCGATAGTAATATGGTGTCGGAATCTGGTCGGCTTGCCAAAGCTGCTACGCAAACAAGCAAGACAATAAGAGAGGAAGTAACTATCATTATGGATAAGACACACGCGTTGAGATATCGTATCGCGCCGCTCGAAATGAGCCCCAGCGAATTTCGCAAAGCAGGCTATCGATTGGTAGATCAGGTGGCTGAGTTGCTTTGTAGCCTCCCAGAGCGGCCTGTCGCTCCAAACGAATCACTCGCAGCGCTTCGAGCCTTGCTTGGCTCTCGTTCTCTGCCAGAACTAGGTCAGGATGCGAGTTCCTTACTTGATGAAGCGGCCGATTTGTTGTTTGATCATTCGGTGTTCAACGGTCACCCTCGTTTCATGGGATTTATCACCTCCTCTGCCGCGCCCATCGGAGCATTGGGCGATTTATTGGCGGCAGCAGTGAATGCAAATGTGGGTGCCTCGCTGCTCGCACCGATGGCCACCCAAATCGAATCTCAGGTCGTTCGTTGGATCGCGGAGTTGATTGGCTACCCACCAGACTGTGGTGGTCTACTTGTGAGCGGCGGAAACATGGCCAATTGTATCTGCTTTCTGGCGGCTCGCAAAGCCAAAGCCGATTGGGATGTACGAACGGTTGGTATGTATATGGAGACAAGCCGCCGCCTGCGTGTATATACCTCACTTGAAACCCATACCTGGGTTCAAAAGGCTGCCGATATGTATGGCCTGGGAACCGAGTCAATCCGCTGGATCCCCGTCGATCAAGCGCTTCGGATGGATACATCAGCGTTACGCGCACAGATTCAAGCGGATCGCACAGAAGGTGATCTGCCGTTCCTTGTTGTCGGGACAGCAGGGACTGTCAGCACCGGAGCTGTCGATCCTCTTCCCGAACTGGCTGCCATCTGTCGGGAGTATGGTCTCTGGTTTCATGTAGATGGGGCGTATGGAGCTTTAGCAGCCATGCTTCTGGATAGGGGAGATGTTGAGGTTCCAGTAGATTTGAGGGGCATACGTGAAGCCGACTCCGTTGCGGTTGATCCACACAAGTGGCTGTATGCGCCGCTCGAAGCCGGATGTGCGTTAGTGCGTGAATCTGGGCTCCTCCGTGATGCGTTTAGCTATCACCCCACATACTACAATTTTGATCAGGAGGACACCACGGCTTCGATCAACTACTATGAGTATGGCCCGCAAAACTCACGAGGCTTTCGTGCCTTGAAGGTCTGGCTGGCATTGCGCCAGGCCGGGCGAGAAGGCTACGAGGGCATGATCTCTGACGACATCCAATTGGCGCAGGAACTGTACCGGGTTGTGGAGACGCAGCTCGAACTACAGGCCTTTACGCAGGACTTGAGCATCACCACGTTTCGTTATGTCCCGCCAGATCTTCTGCCCGGCTCGCAAGAGATTGAAAGCTACTTGAATGCGTTAAATGCCGAGCTCTTGACTCAATTGCAGAAGCGCGGCGAGGCCTTCCTCTCCAATGCGGTGATTGGAGAAACATTCGTGTTACGTGCTTGTATCGTGAATTTCCGCACCTCACTTGAGGACATTGAAGCTCTCCCTGGCATCGTCATCCGCATCGGCAGAGAGGTAGATGCGGCCATCCGTCCGGGAAAACAGAAAGACCCAGAAAGGAACATTCGATGAATGCAGTCGATATTCTGAAGTATGGTCAACAAACGGTGCTCCAAACTCTTCAGAGCTTCCCCGAAGCATCGTGGGAAACCCCAAGTGCATGCGGGGTCTGGTCCGTGAAGGACATCATCGCCCACCTGGCCTCCTATGAGCTGGTGTTGATCGATGTGCTGAGCACCTTTGCAAGGAGCGAATCTGATGTATCAACACCCTACCTGATCAGGTATACTGAACCGGGTGGTCAATTTAACGACGAGGAAGTGGCCGTACGCAAACAGAAATCCATGAAAGAAGTGCTGGGGGAGTTTAACGATGCACATGCTCGCGTTATGTCGATGATACTCCGGATTTCCCCGGAAACGCTTCGTCAAACCGGAACATTGCCGTGGTACGGGACAGGGTACTCCCTGGATGATGTGCTCGTGTATATGTACTATGGGCATAAACGCGAGCACAGCGCTCAGATTGCTGCCTTTCGCGATCAGTTATCATAACCAGGCTTATCGTGATTTGACCCGTTGAGTGATAAACGAGCATTTGTCGCTCAACAGGTCAAACCGTCATCAGATGTGGACGATGTTGGCAAGATAAAGATCCTCCCTATCAATAGACGTATAGAGCCACACACCAGAGTTATGAGGAGAACTCAGGGAAAAGGGAGCGAAAGGATACGATATATTCTTTTGTGATGATTCTATCACATCGGTTAGCAATGGACAACACCAGGCTTGTAAGGTTGTGAAAAAGACTGCCTGTTTCTTCCCAGGCATGGTGAATGGTGGTATAGAGGGCATTTCCTAACTCATAAGCCCTCCCACACATGAGCTAAAACACGCTTTGGAGAGCGGATGAGATCGGGACGACCGGCCTGTTGCGCAGCTAAAGCAACGATGACGGCGGCTGTGTAGGTCAGAGCAACTTGCTGAGTGATGGTGGACCAGCCTGCGAGGGGAGGTCGTTGCAGATGGAAGAAGAGAAACACACGATCAAAGAAGCGTTCGATGCCACTGCGTTTGCCCAACTCCTCTTTGGTCCAAGTGGGAGGCAAACAGGAACGGTTTTTCTGGCGTTTGGGATTCCAAGGGATAACCGCGACGGCACCCAGAAC
>CATPCK010000944.1 GCA_955652655.1 uncultured Ktedonobacteraceae bacterium
GGAAGTGTAATCATACTCTATGCTACGGTCATACAGCCGAACCATCTTCGCGCTCTGACTACCGCTACTGCTGTAGTAAAATCAACGGCAACGGCCCTATCACAGGCCAGAGGTACAGCGCAGGCAGGAGCTACAGCCACAGTTCAAACGCTGGCCGTTGCCCAGACTAATGCCACGGCCACAGTCTTACAGCGCATTTTCAGCCAGGCGACCAACGGAAATCCAGCCCTGAACGACTCTTTGAACCAGCAGGATAACAATAACTGGGAAGTAGACTCAAAGGCAGGTGGCGGAGGATGCGCCTTCGCCAACGGCGCTTATCACGTCAGTATACCACTTACTGGTTTTTTTTCTTCGTGCTACGATCAGTCGCATATCTTTAGAAATTTCGTCTTTCAGGCACAAATGACTGTTCTCAAAGGCGACCGGGGCGGAATCATCTTCCGCTCGGACCCTACTCATACAAAGTTTTATCTTTTTCGCGTCGGTCAAGATGGATCATATGATCTCTATCTCTATGTAGACATCAACGGCAGCAACTCACAATTACTGGCACAGGGTTCTTCTAGCGCCATACACATGGGACTGAACCGGCCCAATAAGATTGCGGTCATTGCTCAAGGTAGTAACCTTTCTTTCTACATCAACCAGCAGTTCGTAGTGAGTATCAAAGACACATCCTATCAATCCGGGTCAATCGGTGTATTCGCTGACGATCAGACTAACCCTACAGAGGTTGCATTCAGCAATGCAAAAGTCTGGACATTATAAGCAATGTGTGCGGCAAGGCTTCAACAATTGAGCACTTATACCCTTCAAAGCGCATATAACACAAGTGCAGAAAATTGTTGGTATTCTATCTTGGCGTCGTACAAAAAGCGTGGTATGCTAACTCAACATTATTGAAAACGTAGATTAAACGTGTACTTATCAGGAGAAATCACCCATGCAATGTAACTCGTGTGGCACAGAACTTCCACCTGAAGCACGAAACTGTCCCAATTGCGGCACAGCTGTTTTTGCTTCCAGCCCTTTTGAGAAAACTGCTTTTTCCTCTCCTGGGACACAACCAGAAAGCACTCTTCCCACGGCTTACCCTCCTGGTTCTTTTCAGGAGATGGCTTCGCCTCCACCTCAACCACAACCGGAGAAACCGTTTCAAGCCAACTCATACCCATACACTCCCGGAACACAAGCAACGCCACTACCAGATCCCTATGGGCAGCCAGGAAGATACCCACCTCCGCAGTCGCCGCTCTACCTTGGTTCGCAGCAACCACCATATCCTGCACCTCCGCCTGTTCAACCACAAAGAACACCGCGCGGCCGGAGAGGATTATCAAGGGGGATGATGATCCTGCTCATCGTATTGGCTCTACTTGTCATGCTCAGCGGCTTCGGCCTTATCTTTTACTCAACGGTATATCATCCCAACCAGCTTCACATGCAGGCAACCGCGACCGCGCAAACACAGCAAACAATAGTAGCACAGACGACCGCCACTGCCAATACGCAGGCGACAGGAACAGCAGTCGCTATCTCCAATGCCACCGCTACCGCGCAGGCACAGGCCACAGCAAACGTAATAGCCACTGCCACAGCATTACAGAACGTCTACACCTCGGCAACGCAAGGCACTCCCGTCCTTAATGACTCATTGAGTTTTAACACTGGCAGTAATTGGGAGGAGGATCAAGCTCAGGGAGGTGGCGGATGCGCATTTTCAGGCGGAGCGTATCACGCGAGCATTGATCAGAAAGGCTTCTACTTTGCCTGCGCCGCCCAAAATACAAGCTTCTCGAACTTTGCCTATCAGGTGCAAATGACCATCACCAAAGGCGATGCTGGCGGAGTCTTTTTTCGAGGTAATCGTTCCGCGTCTCAATTCTATCTACTGAGTATTGCTCGCGACGGTACCTTTGACCTCTTTGTCTCGAAGGACCAGAATCATAGTTCAGATTTGAACTTCGGCAACAGTTCTGCCATCAAGAAAAGTAGTGGTCAGGCCAACTTGATCTCAGTCGTTGTACGTGGGGGTAGCATCTATTTTTATATCAACAAGCAATATGCAGGTAGTGCCAATGACAGTACGTACAAAGGTGGGCAGATTGGCGTCTTCGTAGATGCTCGCACAACTGCCACCGATGTGGCATTTAATAATGCCCAGGCCTGGAAGCTTTAAGTAAGAACGCCAGTAGGCTAAGCCATACAACGCACGCCAACTTTACAATAGAGGAGGCTATCATCATGCAATGTCTATCGTGTGGGACAACGCTCCAGCCTGGAATGAAATTTTGCCCAGGATGTGGTACCCCTGCATTATATAGTACTCCCGCACCATCATCTCCTGCTCCACCTGGCTCCCTTCCTGGCGGAATCCCACAACAGAGCTTTTCTAATGCTGCGCCACAAGGCACGAGGCCGGCGAACGAGGGCATGCAAGCTTACAATTACAATGCCACCCAGCCGCCTTATGCCTATCCACCACCGGTACCACCAGCACAAACACCGCCTCCAGGTCAGCGGCGTGGCCTCTCAAAAGGCATGCTAATCCTGCTGTCTATGCTGGTCTTGTTGATGCTAGCAGGAACAGGCATTATCTATTACTTCTCCGTACCCTATCCTGCCCAAAAACGGGCGCAGGCAACCGCTACCGCGCAAACCCAGGCGAATACTGCTGCTACTGCTACAGCAC
>CATPCK010000945.1 GCA_955652655.1 uncultured Ktedonobacteraceae bacterium
ATATCCTCGCGCACAGGACCAATGAGTCGCACGACGTGGTCTCTCTGACTGCTTACCAGCAAATCAGCGTCCACATAGCCCGCATCAACCAGATGCTCATCTGGAAGCAGAGCTTTTTCTGCAAGCGCTTCGTGAATGGAAGCGGTCACTTCGCTGTCTGGAACGGTAGCAATCGTTGTCTCTACGTGCGTGATCAAATGCACCTGATTCTCTTCACACGTTTCTGTCAAATGAATTTTGTATCCTGTCCAGGTCGTTGTCCGCTTGTTGCCATAATGTGCTTCAGGATCGTAGGGGGAATCCTGGCGCAGGCTGGCAGGCGGTAAATCCTCTTTCGACCGTAAGCGCATCTGCCCCTCTTCCTTAAAGAACTGATGCACCCATGTTTGCCGAAGAACCTGGATCGCCGGGACTTCACGCAGCCAGACCGGCGCGGCCTCGTCATAGACGCGAGAGAGCAGGAGTGATCCATCTATCCCAATCACTTCGGCATACTGTTTCCGTTCAGCCTCCCCTTTGGGAAGGCGATATTCTTCCACGCGATGACTGTAGCGGTCAAACCACTCGCCAGGAACCCAGGCACTGAGCCAGTCAGGAGCAACGGTGGCAACACTGTTGAGCGCTGCTCTCAGGGTTTCACCAAGACATTCGAGCCGATTGAGCAGCCGGATCGCTGCCAGGACATGCGTCGAGTCGGTTCGTTGTCGCGTTCGTTCTTTGAGCCATCCACGGGCTTTGAACTGCTCAATCATCTGATCAAGCAAAAGCGATCCGGCCTCGTGAGCCAGCAAACGCGTACGGAACTCCGAGAGGACCGAAAAATCAAAGCCAGGATCTGCTAACTCTAACCCTAAGATGTATTTCCAGTCGATTCTGCTGCGCACCGCATCGGCTGCCTGTCGATCTGAGAGACCTTCAATGAATTGAAACAGGCACACCAGTGCCAGTCGCCAGGGCGCAAGTGCAGGCTGTCCAACATTTGGAAACAAAGTGGCAAAGCAGGGATCTTCATACAACGTTCCCAGCTCATCACGGATACGCAGGTAGAGATTGCCTTTACGAAAGGCAGCGCGAGCCACACGAGCAGTTTCTTCTGGAACAGAGCCAATTGTCTGGGGATGCAGTGTCATATCTTTCTTCTCCTCAATACTTTTTTCTGCATCCTACACTCCTTATTGGTCAGTGTCTATTGGATAGGAGATTCGCCAACTGTATCAGCAATTGGACGAAAACCAACGTTAAGAGACGACCCCGTGGGAGATGCAGTTGAGGGCTTTTATCTCAAGCTCTCCTGGCTTCCTGCGCGTCCCTGGAACATACATGCTTTCGTTCTACTGTCCACGGACCTCTCTTCATGCTAGATCCTCCGTTCACCTCCCAAACCGGCATCCCGTGCCCGCAGCATGGCCTGCGCACGGTCCACTACCTGCAGCTTGCTGAAAATGTTGGAGACATTGTTGCGTACCGTCTTTGGACTGAGCACAAGCCGTTCTGCAATCGTCGTATTGGTGTAGCCCTGGGCAAGCAGTGTGAGGATTTCACGCTCTCGGTCTGTCAGGTCGGGAAAGGCTCGCGGAACTGTTGGTTCAAGGGTGGAAAAGTAATGCATCAATCGCTGAGCGATCGCTGCACTAAAGATCGCTCCCCCAGTGTTGACAGTGCGAATGGCCCCCAGGATTTCGTCCCGATCGGCTCCTTTGAGCAGATAGCCGCGTGCTCCGGCCTGCATGGCCGCGAAGACCGAGGCATCATCTTCGTACATGGTCAGCACCAGGATGCCAATATGTGGACTGGTCGAGATAATCTGTCGCGTGGCTTCAATGCCGTTGAGTTTCGGCATGCGAACATCCATCAGAATCACATCGGGTTGCAGCGTGGTCGCCATGCTGACCGTCTCTGCACCGTTCGTGGTCTCTCCTACGACCGACATCTCGGCAGCCGAGGTGAGCAGGACGCGCAGTCCATCACGAAACACCGGGTGGTCATCAGCGATGAGAATCTGGATCTGCTCCATGCTCGTGCTCCTTCGTTGAGAGACCACCAACGCCACTCTCATGGCTAGCTTCGCTCAGGTGGTCTGCAATGCATTCCTTTGGAAAGGGAAAACGGGCGAGCACACACGTCCCGCCTGCTGTTCCTGGCTGAATGTCACAGGTTCCTCCCAACTCTGCCGCACGCTCACGCATTGAGGTCAGGCCCACACCCACCTGGTGTGTTCCTGGGATGCCACACCCGTCATCGCAGACCGCAAGACAGACGACATCTGTACAGGCGATCTGAATGGTACAAGCCGAGGCGTGAGCATGGCGCACCACATTAGTTAACGCTTCCTGAGCAATGCGATAGAGGGCGACCTCCAGCGCAGCAGAGAAGGGCGGAAGAGGCTCTGGTGCCTCCACCAGTACCTGTAAGCCAGCATGGTGATAGTGAGACGCTTGCTCTCGCAGCGCTGAGATAAGTCCGAGTTCATCGAGGGTGGGCGGGCGCAGGGCATAGACCAGACGACGGATATCAGCAATCGCCTGCTGGGTTTGGGCTTTGAGATCGATGAGCAAGGCGTTGGCACCTGGAATATCCTCCGGTAAGAGATGGCGAGCCACATCCAGCTTGATGGTCAGGCTCGCGAGCACGGGACCGAGACCATCATGCAGATCACGCCGGAGACGGCGACGTTCCTCTTCCCGCGCGGTGACCAAGCGTTCGCGTGAGCGTTGCACGTCAGCTGCCAGGTGGACCGCGTGAACTGCGGCCCCTGCTTGATGGGTCAGGTCAGCGAGCAACCGATGATCGGCAGCAGTGAAGGCTTCACCGGGAGCCCGTGGAGCAAGCAGCAGTTCGCCCACCGTCTCGGTATGATGCATCAGGGGAAGACGAAGCATGTCGTCCCCGGGGACCCCATACGCGGTGAGAATTGAGAACGCCTGCCCTTGCTTCACGGTGATTGCCGCGTAGGGCACCTTGAAGGTATGAGCAATGGTTTCCACCATGGTTGGCAGCATCGCCTCTGCTGTCAGGGTCGTTTCTAACTGCCGTCCCAGGCGTGAGAGGACTGTATAGGGTTCGTCTCGCTCACCATACAGCAGGCGATTGATGGCTCGTTGAAGAGCGGTACGCATGGGCTGGAAGAGCACTGCTACCACACCTGTGACCAACAAAGCGAGCAGTGAAGTGAACGGTGTGCCGTTCACCTGAAGCAGGATACCCAGCCCACCCACCATGAACACGTAGAGACCGACGACACTCGCGCTGAGGATGCCATACACGAGCGTGCGATGAATGAGCAGATCAACATCCCAGAGGTGGTAGCGCAGCATCGCCGCAACCAGTGAAAGAGGCAGGAGCAGCATCGTAAAAACGAGCACGTCAATGGTGGGAGAATCGGCTTGATGGACACTGAGCGGGGGAAAGAGCAGAGAGATCGTCACCAGCCCGACGCCCACGAACATGAACACGCTCATGCTGAAGAGAAACCATTTGGTTTGCTGTCGCGCTATCGGGCCTGAGACGCGCCGATAGCGATAGACCTGCGCGATGGTCAAGCAGGCAAGCCCAGCATACAAAAATAATTCAAACCCCAGCTGTGTCTGAGCCGGAAGAGCAGGGAAGAGAAACAGGGGAAGAGCCATCAGGCTACACCCTATGACGATCCAACGCGTCCACCCTGGCACGAAGCGGCCATCGGGAAAGAGGGCAAAGGTGAGAAAAATCAAGAGCAAACGGAAAAAATCAATGAGCAGCACAGGCATTTGCCAGGGTGTAACATACAGTTCCAGGGCATTTGCCCCCGCCACAAAGAGCGCACCTTGAAGCACACACATCAGGGCGATGAGCAGGGCCAACCAATCATCGGACTTGCGCCAGAAGAGCAGGATGCCAACCAGAATCCACACGAGTGCAGACGTGGCACTCAGCGGGTCGAACGTGCAACCTGTGCCGCCATGTGCTGGCTGCACCCCTCCACACACCACCAGAGAACCGATACCGATGATCCCAAGCGCGAGAGCCGCGAGAATCATCCAACTCATGCGAGCCAGAAGCAGTGAAAGACCGTGCAGATGCGTATTGGATACCCCTGAGAGAGAAGGATGGCGTGTTCTTCTCTGTGTCGGTGTGACTACCTGCTTCATAGGACCTCTCCTTTTCTCATACATGGATGCTCACGCGTATCGATCAACACTTCTGTTTGGTATTCTACTCGATGAGAAGCTGTGCTGCCAGCAGGAGGGCCTTCAGCACGCTCTTGCATGCTGGCAGCACGCGCCTCTCCTCTCCTCACAACTCATCCGGTTTCACGCTCTCGTGTATTTCTTTTTACTTCATACGCGAGGCAACGATTGCAGGGGGCTGAGTTGCAGAAGATCCCTGCGCTTCTCCCGTAGTGGCACGATACTCTCTCTTCGTCGTGCGTCGTTGGATGAATGCGATGACGATGAGCGTCAGCAACCCAATGATGCAGAGGGAGGCAAAGCTGTCGCCTCGTGCCCACTGATTTCTGCGATCACAAGTAACCCATTTGTCGCGTGCTGCACAACGCGCATTGGTGGCTTTCCCCGCAACTGCGTCGTCCTCTAGTTCACTCATGACCAAGTTCCCGCGTTGGAACAGAACCAACGGACTATCCACCGCAAAAGGTTCAGCCACAACACGTCCCTTTCCACTCGCACACGGGGCCTTTAACCCACTACGGTGCCAAAAGCTTCATCGGCCCGACTGAATTCATCTGCACTGTCGAGATGACGGTGATCGAAGAGATACACTGTCACCGCCATAAGCACATACGCGATGGTAAAGAGCAGGCCTAGGCGCGCCTGGTCCGGACCCTGCACCATGTGGAAGAAGAACTCGCCGCCAGTCGTATTGAGCATCGCATGCCAGATCGCCGCAAGGAGCCACACCCGGCCGCTGCGACGGAAGAGCCACAGCATGAGGAACTGGAACGCGATGTCCCCGCCGATGCCCAGGGTCCACGACAGATGGCCACTAATCATGAGCGGCAGTTGCCAGAAGACACGGATGGCAGCCAGGATCAACCAGGCGTTGATGAAGGTATGACGGCGCAGTAGTGGCGCGGCGAAAGCCGTCCAGCCGACCTCTTCGCCAATGCCGACCAGGAGCAGGTAGACAACGAATACGCCAGGAAGGTCGGTCCATTTGGAGAGTTGAGACGCTGTGGGCAGCGGTGCGCCAAATGCGGAGTTGGCCAGCACCGCGGCATCACGATCACCACGGGAGCCACAAAGGCCAGGATGTACCACCCAGGCGCTGCGCGGAACGTCGTGAGCCGACGCCACCAGGTTTTGAGGCCCGCGCGGCCCAGGAATGCCGATACGATTGCTGCGGCGACCAGCGGCCCGAACGGCCAATTGGTAGGTGAGCCGTTGTCCCCTACTGCTGCGAAAATGTAGGGTATCCACCCCACAAGGCACGCCAGGATGACGAAGAACGCCAGTGGACGCACCTCATCCAGCTTGAACCACATACTGTCCTTTTGACGCTTGAGAATGACTTGATTCTCTTTCATGGTTGTTCTCCTTTGAGAGAAGGGAGTATTTCGACACGATTAGTTGCCCGTAGGCGTGGCTTGAACGACGTGTTGTGCAGCCGCGATGACCAGCTCGGGCTGATCGAACATGATCGCGTGACCGCTCTGGGTAGCGAGCAGATGTGTACTGTTGGTCGAGAGACGGGCGAGGTCGTTTTGCAGCATTTGCCAGGCGGCATCGAGCGTTTTCCCATGGGTGATGACCACGAGGGGCAGATTCCCAAGCGTGTGTTGTGCTCGCGCAAGACGCACCTGAGTGATGCTCTGGCTCCATGCCGCACTCTCGTCATACCAGGTTCCACAGAAACGGGTTTGATAGAAGTGCGCTTTCACCACAGGTTGCGTGGCACGTGGGTACGCCGTGATGAATGGATCCAGGAAGCCGAACAGGCGGATCATCCCAAAGGGGGCGATGCGTTGACAGGTAGCGAGTTGCGGCTGCCCGTTCTGGACCGCTGCCTGTGCTGCTGGATCCTGTTCATGTGAGGAGTCAACGAGGACCAGGCCTGCCACCTCGTGTGGGTAGGTGTAGGCATACAGCCGCATATTGAGACCGCCGAAGGAGTGTCCGACCAACGCATAGGGACCAGGAACACCTGCTTTCGCAAGCAGGGTATGCAATTCTCTGACGATGCGCCCACTGGTGCGCGGTTGCGGACCGGAATCACTCCAGCCATAGCCTGCCCGGTCATAGGAACACACCCGTGCGAAGGCCGCTACACCAGGTTGCACGAGACTCCAATCCAGGGAAGAGCCACCATTGCCAGCATCCAGAATGACAGTCGGACTTCTCGAATTGCCTGCGCTTGTCCCTCCAGTACAACGAATGTGTAAACGAAAGCCGCCCACATCCACAAGGCTGCCAGGTGGGGAATAGGAGGATGAATCAACAGCACTGACACTGGCTTGATACAGCAGTCCTATCCCTGCCACGAGCGTGAGCAGGACGACCAGCACGAGCAGGACGCGGAAGATTCTCTGCCTCACCGTTTTTTCCTTCGCGGGCAGGGGGCGAGCAGAGGTCTTCGTCATCGGCGCACTCATCGTAGTGCCTCCTTTTCAGCGTGAAGGATGTGCGGGGGGGTGTAAGCGGTTTCAAGCTGAAGTTGTCCGGTGAAGACAATCCATGCACACACCGCTCCTAACGGCATCCTGGCCTGGATGCCGTTTGAGCCGACGAGTGCAAAATCGGCTCCTCCCAAAAACAGGATGCCGGTAAACGTTCCGCCAATGCTATTGAAGGCTGCATGAGCCAGACTTGCCGACCAGATACTGTCTGTGCGCAAGCGGAGCCAGCCGAAGATGATGGATAAGAGGACGGTGAGGACGGGAAAGGTCAACAACCCAAGCAGGACATTGGAATACTGCTCATATCCCAACAGTATAGCTGGATAGTGCCAAATACCCCAGATGAGGCCAGTCGTCACAGCTGCGAGCAAAGGTTGCTGACTCAATAAGCGGAGCTGAAGGTATCCCCGCCAGCCGAACTCTTCCCCCCAAAGAATGGGCGTCTGGACGAATGCGAGAAACATGGGCGAGAGGAGGACCCCTGCCACAATGCTGGGAGAAAGCGCGAGACCTGGGGAGAGAAGCCCCAACGCCCGGTGGAAGGAATAATCTGCCTGGCCTACTTTGAGAACAGCAGCCAGGGCCACAAT
>CATPCK010000946.1 GCA_955652655.1 uncultured Ktedonobacteraceae bacterium
ATATCCAGGTGCGGCTGCCAGAGCAATATAGCGAAGGCTGCGAAAATCACAGGTAATATCAGCGTCTCCGGCACGCGCTCCACCAGCATGAAGCAGACGGTAATTGCAGTGAAGACCAGGAGACTGTATGCGATCAGGGTAACTTGCGACTCCGAGCCGAAGATCTGTTGCCAGGCTACGGCCCAGATCATTGCCGTCAATGAAATCAGGTACCACGGCCAGCCCCAGACGAATGATGTCAGCCTGTAACGAGAGAGCAATCCACCTGTGTGCGATGCTGACAGTTTCGTCATTCGTCCAAGCAGCAGACCGATCAACGCGGTGACAATAGCAATCCCGATCACCCACTCAATCGATGCCCGAGGGGCAAGCAATGTACCCCAGATGGCAAAACCCACTACGATGAATTGTCCATATGGTTGGCGCTCATAGAGCGCTACAGCGTAGGCTATCAGTGCATAGAACATCACCATCACAAGGTAGAAGAGTGGATTCACATTGGTTAATGTCCCGTCCATGCCAGTCAATAACGCACCGACAAAAGCTGTAGCGTAGAAGGGCAGAGCATAATTGAATAACCTACGATTGGTTTCCGCGAAACGTGGGATAAATTTGAGGCCACTCGTAGCTACGCCCAGAGCAGCGCAAACAAGAGCAACAATGAGCAGGCGAGTGACATCAAAGGACATGGCGGAGTAGATCAACGACACCGTGGTCAGCAGCGGAGCGACCAACAGCAGCGGCACAAAGTCCTCACTGATACCAGCGATGTAGGCAAGAACTGCGAAAGCCAGCAGGGCGTACTCTGCAAATCCAGACAGATTTAGATTGTAGATTGGCCAGAAACCCACCACAATAGCTGCGACCAGGGACGCCAGGTACCATGGCCATCCCCAACTGAGCCTGACATTCGTTGGGAAAGAGCTTGAGAGCGCGCTATTGACTGCCCGCTGCTTGATAACCCTGCCCAGGAACACGCCCAGTATACCAGCTCCCAGGCCGATTCCAGTGACATAGAAGATGGATTGTTGCATTGCCAGCAAGGTTGCCCAGGCGGCAAAACCGGCAACCAGCCATAACCAGCGTGGCTGGCGCTCAAAGAGCAGGACGCCAAAAGCAGCCAGGGCGTAGACGAGCAAGGCATCGGGAATAGCTCCATAGAATGGAGGTTTGGCACCGGGAAGCATGCCATAGACACCGGTCAAGACTGCCGCCGCGAAAGCCGACGCATAGAAGGGCAAGGCATACTTCAGGAAACTGTTCTTCTTTGCCGTCCCAAGGGATGGCAATATAACAGAATGTAGCAGGCCAATAGCCACTCCGACGCCAGCACAGAGAAGGGCAATAATGGGAGGACGATACAGGTCTCCCAGTTGCGCTGCATCTAGCAGCGCCCAGGTGGTAAATGCTGGCAAGAGCCATAAACAAGGCTCAAGATCGTCCAGTAGACCAATGGTGTAGAATAACAGGCCAAAGCCCACCAATATCCAGCTAGTAGCGAGTAACTGAGCTGGATGCAGGTATCCTACGATCCCGGTCATAACAGCGCTAAGCAAAGCTACAATATAGAGAGGAGAGGCCCACGTTCTATCAAAGCTGCGGCTGACTCCAAAGCCGAGAATAGCTGCCACAGGAGTCACGGTTGCCAGGGCCCAGAATGGGTTGCTGGGGAGAAGTACCGCTACACCGGCAAAACCAATGACCGGGATGAGCCACCATTTGATCCGAGCCAATGCGGCGGATATGTACCATGCTAGCGAGAGAGTTGCCAATTCCAGGGGGACAGGAAATGTCACTCCTAGCCAGTTACCTATGATACTTTGGGAAAGGCTCCCATATTGCGAAACGAGGACATCAAAGAGAACGGCCACTGCTCCATAAAGTAGTCCAACGGCTAC
The DNA here is from genome assembly GCA_955652655.1 of uncultured Ktedonobacteraceae bacterium. Lineage (GTDB taxonomy): Bacteria > Chloroflexota > Ktedonobacteria > Ktedonobacterales > Ktedonobacteraceae > UBA11361. The sequence goes on from CATPCK010000946.1 coordinate 1,899, forward strand.
TAGTGGCCACTCCCATAACGTGGCTCGTCCCGACTTTGTTGCTATATTTACGCCTACAGCCAGTGTTCTGTTTGCCATGATGCGGCGAATTGCTACAGCGACAAAAGGAAGCAGCGCACCAATCAGGAGAGCGACATAGGGGCGGCTAAAAAGCAGGATAGGTAGAGCCAGCACTGCAAAAACCAACGGCAGGAAAAGCAAGCGCTGACGGCGTTGGTACAGCACAACAGCGTAGAATAGTGCCGCGAAGCTCAGCAGAAGCGTTGATAGATGATCGGCTCCCTGGTTCGAACTCAGACTGAGTGTAAGCAGCGCCTCGCCCAGTACCAGCACATCTATGGGGTTTGCCCAATGGGACCCAAAACGCTGGCGTACAAGCATTGCGATGCCCATTATAACAAGGGTCAACCCCAAGAAGAACCACACCGGTATGAGATTCAAGGACAGCACAAGAGTACTCAATTCCCAATTGAGCAAGAAGCCGCTGAGCAAGAGGAGCCATGGCCAATAATTGTACCGATTTTCAGTCTTCCTCCGGTAGTTTGTTTGTAACAAGCTCATACTCATTGTGATGAGACAGCCTACACCCACAGCAATCAGTTCAGCTACAGCGGCCCAATTTGCGTGAACGTATAGATTTAATTGGTTGTCCAGAGGCATCTGATATGCCGCAGAAAAGAGTTGTTGCGGCAAGAGGGGCGAGCTGATAAAAGGAACGAGGCACACCAGTACCAGCGCGATTTGATCCAGTAACCAGCCGAGGTTACCAAGTGACTGAAGTAGAGGCACTGCGAAACGGTTGAGTCCGTGATAGAGCAGCGCAACGCTTACCAACGCCAGGGCATAGCCACTTTGCGAAAAGTCGAAGGCATAGCAGAAAGCGAGTGCACAGGCCAGGAACAAAAAAGCCAGCACGGGCAATTCACGAGTACGTTTCGTCAGCCAGAACCACGCGGTGGTCCAAATCAGCAGTAGAACCGACATACTCAGGATCGAGAAACGAATTTCTCCCATCGATGCGCTGAAGAACACGCTCGTGCTCCCCACTGTAAGGGATAAAACAGTTCCAGCAACAGCGCCTAAAAGACAAATGCCGGCGATTGTGTACATGAAGACACGCACCGGCTGACGCAATACCACGAGCATACCTGTAAAGTAGCGTTCACGTTTTGTAGCAGGCGAGCGCGCTATGGAGGTAAGTGCAGCTAAGGCCAGCGGCATGAGCATACCCGGCCACCAGCAGTAGTTGAGGTGCAAATCAGCAGCAACGGCGAGATCGGCAATGAGCAGGGCCATTGCTCCCAGGTAGCCGTAGAGCGAGAATCCCTGGTAGATCGCCAGTAATGTATAGACAATTGCGGCATACACTGCAGCTATGGCAATCAGCGTTGGCACCGAAAGTGTTATCTGGGTGCCAAGCATCAAGTTATAGCCCGTAAAACCGACCAGTGGTACCAGAAGCACATAAATGCCGCTATATATGCGTGCAATCAGCTTAAAATTGGCAAAATGATAGGCGACTACGCCAGCAATGCCAAAAAAGGCGTGTACGCCAAAGACGATGAGGAAGGAGAGCAGCGGATTACCGCTTGTAGTGACGACAGAACTGAGCGCTCCCATCAAGATCAGAAATGCACCAAGCAAACCAATAATGGTGATGGCCTGGTCTACTACAAATGACCGCCATGAAAACGAAAAACCGCGACGTGGTGAAAGGTGTGACTCTTGTTCTTTCGCTACGACCGTAGCACTTACCACAGGCGAAGAAGGATGTTTTGGAGCAGTGGCCCCCCTGGTTTGGTTATCCACTACGGCAGGCGGTGGCATAGCTGGAACAATCGGTTCAGGAGGAATGGTTACTGGTGATCTCCCTGGAGGAAAAACAGGTGAAACCGATTGCTTTACTACCTGAGGAACCATTGGTGGCATCGATATGTTGCCTGGTATCTTTGTCTCCGGTTGTAGAGATGGTTGTATTGCTGCGGACCTTTGAGGAAACGCACCAAATGGGAGGCTGCGGAGGTAATTCAGGCGGGTCTTATAGCGAGCAATCAGCCCGCTAACCGTCACGTTTGCTCCACCATGGACTGCGACACGCTGAAGGTCGCGAAGAGAAGATTCTAAGAAATGCTCTTCTTTGGTCCGGTTGATCGGATAATTGCAACGCGGGCAGTCTTCTCCTGAACCAGGTGTAATAGGCAGCCCACAACAGTCACAAATCGGTGGTAAGGGTATCTGCGTCATAGAACCCTCCTCATCCTATTCCAAAAAGGTTGCAACTCACGTCGAATATTGAATAAGACAAGTATATCAACAAAAGCCGCTAAGATGGCTTCCTCTTGCAAGTATATCTGAGTTTGTTTGTTGAATGATAGTGTCATATGTCCCATTTCCTATTCAATGTGCATGCGGTTCCTCTAGAGAATAGGGTCGCGTGACGAATCGCTGAGTTCTGTCGTATTAAAATGGAGTGAAGTTGCAGATACAGACTGACTCTGCTCAATGTCCTTTCCCTGTTATTACTGTTCTTATTTGTCATGGCTAAAAGGTGTTTTTCATTCGTTTAATCAGGCCATAATAGAGTAAGTTTATACCGTTATGTTGAAGGTGTAGGCTTTTTCTCCCTTGCGCATCACCAACTTTGAAAATAGCACGGAGGTATTCGCTAGTGACAACTCGTCCCGATATTGTACTACTGGTACTGGATACACAGCGCCTTGATCGCCTTTCGTGCTATGGTTGCACGGTTGAAACATCACCTTACATCGATGAATTTGCCGCCGACTCTACACTCTTTAAATGTGCCG
>CATPCK010000947.1 GCA_955652655.1 uncultured Ktedonobacteraceae bacterium
GCAAAGAACGCCTGGACGGTTGCAACCACGGTGTGGGAATGGAGCAGCTGATCGTGATCGGTAGGGATGAGCCGCATGAGATGCTTGGGTTTGAGCCAGAGGCCTTTGTGCTGGACTGTGCGCCAGAAGAAGAGCAGCGTGCGGCTAGAGACTTGCCCACACGCATGAGCCAGTTCATCGAGTTGGGCGGTTCTGCCCAGGTGAACCCGACGTACGCTGTACTGTGGTTTCGTCTTCGTCTCAGGTATACTCATACCGACTTGTTCTTCGTGGCCTGTCTGAAAGCGGAAAGATAAGGGCTCAAGCCAAGGAAAACCCGCCTATCCGCTCGGCCTTTGCGGTACAGCATCTTGCGGCGGGTTCAATTCTGTCAAAACCCTTTCCATGGTAGATCCATTTCCACTGGCTCAGCTTTTGACATCCTCCCCATGGCTAAAGGGATCATACGCGGCGGTCTGTTAAGCGACCGCAAGTATGTCTTTAGGCTAAAAAGGCTAGCCCGGACGTCGTATCCGGGATTCATGAAAGATGGGATGATAATCTACTATCCTCCAGTTCAGAAGGCCCCTGTCTGGAAGACAGAGAGATGAATAGCCGGTCCTTGTGGGCAGGAGATGAAGTTGTTTCCTCCATTTGCCCCCTCGGCAAGAAGAGACCGGTCGTTCTCCTGCGCGTTGCCAACTGAAGGTCGTTTCGGTGGGTTCCACGACGAAGGGTCGAAGGGAGCACTACCTCGTTGACCCATCGTGCCGTACCAGGGGCACGTGGTGTGTTTGAGCGCGCGTCTCGCTTGTCTGCGACGCACCCGTACGGTCGGTGGAGGACGATACACCTCCGTCATTCGTTGCGCATCCGCGTCGCAGGAGCCGCGGGGCGTCGTCACGGGAATGTATCTCATGTACACCACTCTGCGAGCTATTGCAAGATCGGGAATAAAAGAAGGTTGTGAATAAAATAGAACTACTCGCAAGTGGGAGACTCTTTCTCTCTGTTGTCTTGACAGGGCGATACATTGTAGGTATTATACAAGTGACCTATATATCTTATAATACGCGTACTGTCATCCAATCATAAGACGAGAATGCCAGTTTTCCTTCGCTAGTGGAGAGGCTCTCTTTGTTAGCGCTCCTTGTGTGCGATTATTTGTAAGTTAGAATAGAGGTAGACGGGGGATCCAATGAATGACATGCAAACTACTCTCCGCGCTGGGCACGTAATACAAGGGCATTATAAGGTGATCGATCTCCTTGGCCAGGGGGCATGTGGTGCCGTCTACCTCGTCAAAGACGAGCGGAACCACCACAATCTCTGTGTCCTCAAAGAGGTGATGCATGCCGTTCGCGAAGAGCGACGTGGTCTCCCTTTCGATGCGGCGACGCTGAAACGGCTGGATCACCCCGCGCTCCCCGGCATACACCGGGTATTTCAGGGTGACAACCACGACCGGTTCTATATCCTCATGGACTACGTTGAGGGGAATAGTCTGGAAGTGGTGCGGCAATTGATGCCGGGGAAGCGCTTTTCGTTGTACGCGGCTATGACGCTGATGTCACCCATTATGGACGCGGTCAGCTACTTGCATCGACGGCATCCTCCCCTGGTGCATGGCGACATCAAACCCTCCAACATCATCCTGCCAGGTGCCGGTGTGGCTTCTCCTTCGAAGCTCGTCGATTTCGGCGGCGGCAAGAACGTGTACGCAGATGCCACAGCTCAAGAGCAGACGTTCAACTTTCGAGCGCCCGAACACTATAGCGGTAAAACGAGTCGTCGCACGGATGTGTATGCCCTCGGCGCCATCTTCTACACCCTCTTGACCGGTGCTGTTCCAGCCGCGGCTTCTGATCGACGGGCGCGCATAGGGGCGGGAGAACCCGATCCGCTCGTGCCGTTGAGTAGCCTCATGCCCTCGGCTCACATCGTATCCGAGGCCATCCATTGCGCTCTGTCTCTCAGTAGAAATGACAGGTATGCCTCTGTTGAGCTCTTCCGTGAGGAGTTATGGCAGGTGATCCATACCAACGTGGTGGAGGTACAGATACCGGAACTGCCGATTATGCCGCCGAACGGAGAAGAAACGACGGGTCCAGACGCAGGTATCGTATCGACAGAGGCACCGGAACCGACGGTTGTTGTTCCATTCAGGAAACACGCCAGGATGGATGCCGAGCTGCCCGGGGCGGAAGAAAATCCAGGCTTGATTGTCAGGGCAATCAGGCAGGCCGACGTGGCATCTGTCGATGCATCTTCAGAATCATCGCTTTCGTCCTCTGTTGCTGGAGAAGGAGCATCTCAGATGAAGGTCTCTCCGCCAGGAGGGCCACCTGTCCTCGTCCGTAAGAAACGTCGCCTGCCCGCTCGAAAACGCATAGCGAGGACGTTTTTCCGGGTTGTTCCTGTTCTTTTACTCGTGTGCATCCTGGGGTCGGGGGTAGCGATGGCCGGCTACCAGAGCTATAGCGCGACGTATCAGCACGAAACGTCTCTGGCACAGTCGGGGCTCAGGCACCTGCAAAGGGCTGTATCCCTGGTACAGTCATGGTCGAAAAATACGTTCGATGCCTCTCCCGTCCTACGGGCGCAGCATGAGTTCGCGGCGGCATATGCTGACCTCGCTCAGCTCGATAGTGATTTACAATCGTATGCTGGGGTTGCTACAGTGATTCCCGGCATCAGTTCTCGTTTCAGCGCGGCATTACAGGTTGTGCCACTGGCTATGGAGCTTTCTCAAGCCGGAATGGCCGGTTGCGATGCGCTCAACTTGATTGTGACCCGGTTTCATGAGCCGTTGAGTATCGGCCGTGGTCTGGCGATAGACGATCTCGCAGTGATCGGCAACGACCTGCACCGGGTGGAGGTGAACGTCAACGGGGCGGTCGCGCAGGTCAACGCCTTACAACCCGCAGATTTGCGCTTCGATGCCTACCTTGGCAAGGCGGTTGCGCAGTTCCATCGCTATCTCCCATTCTTGCAGACCGTGTTTCATGAAGCTGATCAGCTCCTCCCTGCTCTCCCTGCATTGCTTGGCATCAGTGCACCTGCGTACTTTCTCGTCGAGTTACTCGATACAACGGAACTGCGGCCTGGCGGCGGGCTGATTAAGGACTACGGTTTTGCGACCCTCATCGGTGGACGGTTGAGCGCGGCGCACACCTCGGATGCGAATTTGCTCGATGCCCACTTTACGCAAACCGGTCAAACCCTCTCTTTACCCCCTGCATACAGGTGGTTTACTCAAGCGTCCACTGGCTGGAGCCTGGCTGATTCCAATCTCGATGCGGATTTTCCCACGGCCGCTACCTATGCCGAGCAGAACTATAGCCGTGAGCATGGCAGAGTCAATCTTCAAGGGGTCATGGCCATTACCCCTACCCTCATGGCGAATGCGCTTGCCATTACGGGACCCATCGGTATTCCTGAGTTGCACCAGACCGTCACAACGCGCAACCTGGGTGATCTTCTCCACTATTACCAATACGGGCCAGGAAGCCATGGCCAGGGTGGGGGCATTCTATCGCCTGGTGGACATGCTGGCGGGAGCAGATACTTCACAGAACTGCTGTCGAAATATTTTCTTACGCGGCTCCATCACCTCCCTGCTTCTGCTTACCCACAATTTCTACAGGTGCTCGTCACGACGCTGCAAACAAAGGATTTGCAGATCTATTTCAATGCCTCCGCAGCAGAAAACCAGCTCCAGTCCTATAATGCAGGTTCGACAATCCAGCCCTCGGCGGGTGATAGCTTCCTTGTGGTTGATGCGAACAATTCCGCTAACCATGTCAATCAGCTGATCACCAAAACATTGAATGACCAGGTGACCATCGATGGGAACGGCAATGCGACTCATCATACCACCATGCGCTATGCGTGGCTAACGAATGGCAATGTATTTGGGCCTCCTACCTATAGCGATTACATTCGCAATTATGTCCCGTCCGGCAGCTCTTTGCGGCAGCAACAGCGATGGCAGCCAGGTGGCACAAGC
>CATPCK010000948.1 GCA_955652655.1 uncultured Ktedonobacteraceae bacterium
ATTTATCACCTTTCTCTGGAAATCTCACCTCCTTTATTCTATCACGGAATGCAATTTAGTATGAAGCTCAAGAGAACCCGCATTCTCAAACAGCATAGGGAAGGCTACATTGACGATGATGAGTTTCACGCAGAAATCGCGGCGGTCGAACTGGCTCTCCATCATCTTCAGACGCCAGAGGTCAACGGGGTGAAGTTTGATGATGTGATCTCAGCAGGGGAACACCTCCCCGGCATGGCGGCACTGTGGGATGAGGCAACACCTGAAGAACGGCGCGAGATGGTCATGCTGCTGTTGGAACCAGGGGGACTCTACTATGACCTTGAGTTAAAAATCATCGCCGCACTCAAACCCCGTCCTGCATTTTTACCGATTGTACGCATGCTGACAGGGGTCGTCGAGTACGACGAAGCCAAGGGCATCATTGTGACAGAAAATTGGCAAGACCGGAACCGACGGGATTCGAACCCGCGATCTTCTGCGTGACAGGCAGACATGTTAGACCACTACACCACGGCTCCTCGTTTGTGTCGCACCGGACGCTTTTTTTCAGTTCATCCGCTACGAGAGGATGATAACAGACATGCGCAGTTCTGTCAAGCCCCCGTATTCCCTCATTGACGTTTTGATAGAAGGGTTGTGGGGAGGTGGGGAAAGTGATAGGCTGAGGGAAAAGCGAACAGGGAAGAGGAGCGCGCAGCATGGAGAGCGAAAAGGGAAAAGACGAACAAGCAGAAGGAAGCAGCGTGATCCAAGAACGACTCAACTGGAAGCTGGCGTGCAGAGATGATGCAAAGGTTGCGCAGGGATTGTATGCAGGAGAAGCCATTGAGGAAATGCATGAACTCAGCGATGCAGGGTTGTTGGATGAATTTTTTGTGATTTGGAGGAAGTGGGTATCCTACATGCCTTTGAACAGATAAGCCTAGCGGGAGTGAAGCGAGTAGTGGTTCCCACCGTGCAATTTGTCCTGCTCTATTTTCTCAAGGTGCTCTTTGGGAGTGCATCGATGAATGAGCTCCCGCGCGTGCTCTTTAGTGACTTGGCGCTGATGGAGTTGGTGGGGTTTAATGCCCAGCAATGCGAAAACGGGCTGACCAAACGAGGAGATGGCCAGCGCAAGACCAAAAAGAAGCAGGGGCCGATCACACCCCAATGCTTAGCAGAGAATATCAGCAAACTGAAGCAGGAAGAGATGGAACGGCTCTTCAATCAGATGGTGCAACTGCTGGTGGGGTGGGGATTGCTCTCAGGCGAACGCATAGCCGCCCTGGATGGCAGCACATTGCCCACCCCTCATAACTCTGCGGGGTGCGGCAAGCTCAAACAAACGCGGAAAGTCAAAGTCAAAGGGCAGAAAGAGCCGGTGATCGAAGAGTATTACGTGTCTGGGTGGAAAGTGCTGGTGCTCATGGATGTCCAGACCCGTCTGCCGCTGGCGATGAAGCTGGTGCAGATCCAAGAGTATGAAGGAAGTTGGCTGGTGCCCTTGCTTGAGGCGGCGCAACGCAATGTGGGAAGCGCTGCTCATATTGGCACGATCGTGATCGATCGCGGCTATTTAGATGGCCAGGATTTGTGGCAGGTGCACCAACTGGGTGTCTTGTTTGTCATCGTGGGCAAAGCCAACATGACCGTGGTCCAGGATGCCAGGGCTTAGCCAAAGGCGAGCGGGCACGGGTCCGCGAGCGGGTGGTACGTCATGGACATGGCAAAAAAGCGAGCGAGGAGCGATTGCGCACCGAAGTAGTAGGCTTGGAGGCCTTAACCAGCTACGATAGCTATGGAGAAGCCGAAGAGACGCAGCACGCCGGGCGGCGCGACTATGTGGGTCAGCCGATCAATGCAGTGGTGGTGCGCCGTTGGGACAATCGTGTGCCGAAAACAGGAGGCACAGTCTATTTGACCAATGCCTCGGTCAGCGACCCTTTCACGGTCTTTGACACCTACGACTGGCGCTCGGTGATTGAGAATGGCATCTTCAAAGAGGGCAAGCATCCCTGGCATCTGTTGTGCTTTCCCCAACGCACCGAGGCAGCGGTGGTGGTGCATTGCCATTTTACTTTCCTGGTGATGGGGCTGTGTACCGCCTTTCGCTTGTGGCAAGCGAAGAGCACGCTGGTTCCAACAGCGCAGACAACAGTCCATTTGAACCTGAGCACGGCGTTGCTTGGCGGGGAAGGGACAGCGCGCTGGCGGCAACGCTTGCGCGAAGAAAACCGCGACAAAATCATTGTCTTCATTGGGCAAGCCTATGGGATTTTCCACCTCGCCGAATTTGCCATCCTGACTCATTTGCCTCTCCGTCGGCTCCCTTCCCCTCTCGGCTCTCCACAGGCCGTTCTTCAACGTTTTGGCCTGAGTCCCTAATCCTTATATCAAAACATCAGATTCCCTCATGTAAAATGTTTACTAAAGCGGGTACACTTCACTCACATGAAAATGTTACTGAGTGAGGGAAGCCCATGCCGACAGAAGATGAGATGACCCTAGATGAAAGACGGAAGTATCTGAAACGGATGAAGCCACGCTATATGAAGGCCAAGCGCGGGGAGCGGAGTGCGTTATTGAGCGAGATGGAGCAGGTGACGGGCATGCACCGCAAAAGTCTGACGCGCTTGCTGCATGCGGCGAGCTTAGACCGCAAGAGACGAAAGGCACCGCGTAAGCGCAGCTATGGAGCCGAAGTGGAAGAGGTGATTGTGCAGGTGTGGGAAAGCCTGGACTACATCTGTGCCGAACGGCTCACGCCGGTCTTGCTGCCGATGGCCCAGCATCTGGCCCGCTTTGCCACCGTGAAGCTGAGCGGGGAGATCGAAGAGCAGTTGCAGACCATCAGCCGGTCCACGGTCAGTCGCCTCCTGCGCCGGTTTCGCAGTCGACGCCGTCGCTTACCGCAGAAAGGAGCGGAGCGAGCCAACCAGGTGACCAAAGGAGTGCCGATGGGACGGCTGGCTTGGGACCTCAAAGAGCCCGGGCAAGGCGCCGGTGGATCTGGTGTATCACAGTGGCGAGAGCACGGCAGGAGAGCATGGGCATACCATCCAGATGGTGGATGTGGCTACGGGCTGGAGCGAGCGGGTAGCCGTGATGGGGCGTGGTCAAAGAGCCATGGAGGCCGGCTTTGAGCGCCTGCTCAGTCGACTGCCGTTTGCCGTGGTGGAATTGCATCCCGACAACGGCAGTGAGTTTTTCAACTATCACCTGGTGCATTATTGGAAGGAGAAAGTCGTGGGGGTGCAGCTTTCGCGCAGCCGTCCGTACCAGAAAAACGATAATCGCATTGTCGACCAGAAGAATGACACCTTAGTGCGCCAGTACTTTGGCGATCTGCGCTTTGATCGTCCTGAGCAGATCGAGGCGATGAATGCGCTCTACGAGCAGATGTGGCTCTACTACAATCTGTTCCAGCCAGTGATGCACCTCATCGAAAAGACCGCTGTCGGTGACAAAGTGCGTCGCAAGTGGGATCAAGCGCGCACGCCCTTTGAGCGGCTCAAAGCCACCGGCAAGCTCAGTGCCCAGCAAGAGCAGCGCTTGCAAACGCTCTATGAGCAGACCAGCCCGCACCACTTGCGTGAAGAGATCTACCAATGCTTGGCACAGCTGTGGAGCCAAAGCATGGCCTCAGCCACGGAAGTGGCTTAATCAGCAGAAAGGAGATGGCAGGGCAGAAAATTGCGGAGAAGCGAGGGGGCAGCCAGGCCCTGCTCGCGAGC
>CATPCK010000949.1 GCA_955652655.1 uncultured Ktedonobacteraceae bacterium
ATACCGCAAGCTTCGACCTTTAGCCGCGCCGCAGCTTGCGTCGTATTTCGCCGCTCGGCGCTTCGACACCAAACGAATTAGAGTTTGCGCGCCCCGTACGGGCGCGCAGGCTCGGTTGAATGAACGCGTGTGACTGAGTGCACTCGGCGGGGGTAGTGGGACGGGCTATGGAGGTTTCTACCGCTGCGGGTAGCCGTTGAGGCAGGAGGATGAGGCAGTCGGTAGGTTGAAGGGTAGCGTGGGGATGATGATGGCTCGCTGATGCGAGCCGATTGGCTGCTGCGGTCGCTGGTGTGGGTGGATTTCCGATGATTCTGGGGTGGCGCCGGGCGAGCGCCGAGGATCCCGTAACAGAACGGCGGAGGGGCGCAATGGGCTCGGAGGTGTGGGCGTCGGCAGCATGGTGATCATCACGGGCCTTGCGGCCGGGCGGGCGACAGCCGGCGCAGCAGCGTCAGATGGCCGGTCTTGCAATGCGGGCAATGGCGCGGCGATGGCGGGGCCTGGGGGTCGGCGTCAGGCTCGGGTGCGGCGGGTTCGGCCGGTGGGCTTGCGGGTTGCGCCAGCAGGAGAACATTCTTCAGGTTGCACAGCGGTTCGCGGCGCGAGGCATGCCACAGGCCGTAATAGCGGACCTTGTGAAAGCCGGCCGGCAGGACGTGCTGGAGGAAGCGCCGGATGAACTCGTGGCCGGACACGGTTTCCTTGCACTGGCGGTCGGCGGCGCGGTCCTTGTAGCGATAGGTCACGGTCGCGTCGTCGATCGCCAGGATGCGGTTGTTGGTGATGGCGATGCGGAAGGCGTAGCGGGCGAGATAGTCGAGCGCGGCCCGCTGTCCCTCGCCCCATGGCGTGATGTGAACGACCCAGGGGATCTGCCAGACATGGGGCGGCAGGTCGGCGTCCGGGCAGAGCCTGGCGAAGGCATCGCGGAAGCGGGCGCGGGCGCGGGTGGCGAGCGCCGATTTGGGGAAGAGGAAGGTCTTGCCGGCGGGATGCCAGGTGGCGCCGTCCCCCGCTTTCGCGAGGGCAGGCTCGGACAATCCGCCGCCGGTGACGAGGCAGTGAACGTGCGGGTGGAAGACGAGCCGTTGCGTCCAGGTGTGCAGCACAGCGAGCACACCCACGGTGCCGCCGACCCAGCGCGGATCGCGGGCCAGCACGATGATCGCCTCGGCGGCGGCCTTCATCAGCGCGCCGTAGCCGTCGATCTGATGCCGGCGCAGCGCGCCCCGCAGTTCCTCGGGTACGGTGACGGTGACGTGGAAATAGGGAACCGGTAACATCTCCTCCCGACGCTGTTCGAGCCAAGCCTGCGTCTGCTCGGCGTGACACTTCGGGCAGGCGCGGTTGCGGCAGGAATGGAAGACGTGCAGCAGGGCGCCGCAGTCATTGCAGCACCACTGCTGCCCGCCGAGCGCTTCGGTCCGGCAGGCGATGATGTCGGCGATGGCGCGACGATGCGATGGCAGCATCGCCGCGCCGTGAGCCGCCAGATAGCTGCCCCCGAAACGGCGGAAAACGTCCGCCACTTCGGGCATGCGTCAGAAGCCGCTCATCACCTTGTCGAGCAGCTTGCGCAGAGGCACCCGCGTCGGTTCCGTCAGATGCGTGTAAATCGTCGTCGTGGCGATGTTCTCGTGGCCGAGAAACGCCTGGACGACGCGGGTGTCGACCTTGTTCTCGAAGAGCCTGGTCGCATAGGCGTGACGCAGCGTGTGTGGCGTCGCGTGGCGACCGCCGGGGAGATTGGCCGCCTTGACCGCCTCGGCAAAGGTGCGGGTCAGGACATGGGTGGCGACGGGACCGGTTCGCCAGCCATTGGGGAAGAGCCAGCGCGGATCGCGGTGGTCCTTGGCCTGCCACATCCGCCGCAGGCCTTGGTGCACCTCTTTGGGCACAGGCACGACCCGTTCCTTGTTGCCCTTGCCGACGACGCGCAGGACGCCACTGGTCTTGTCGATGGCGGTGACGGGAAGAGCAGCGGCCTCGCTGATCCGCAGGCCGCAGCCGTAAATCAGGCTGAAACAGCCGCGGTGTATCGGATTGCGGACCGCGGCGAGAATGCGCCGCACTTCGGCATGGGAAAGCGTCTGCGGCAGCCGCCTCTGCTTGGGGAGCCGGATCTTTTTTTAAACAGCGCCCAGTCCAGGCCCAGCGTGTTCCGGTAGAAGAACTGGATGCCGTAATGGCTGGTCTTGAAGCTGCCGCGCGCGTTCCGCTCACGAACATCCAGCAGATATCGCCGCACCTCTTCCTCGGCCAGCAGCTCCGGCGACCGATTGTAATGCTTCGCCAGAGACCTGACCGCCTGGAGGTAGATCTCCTGGGTCGTGGCCGCCAAGCCGGCCAGCTTCATGTCCTCGATCATGCGAGCACGTAACGGTGACATCGTCTGCTCCTTCGTCATCGAAGACGGGACCATCCCGTCTCGACGCAGACGATAGCTTCACCAACGACCCTCAGGCGACGCCCCGGCCCCCCTACGGCGTAGCCGTTCCGTTCAACCGGAAGCTAAGGAACAGGGACAGGGCGGCCTTTAGCCAGCCCGCGACGCCGTGACTGCCGAGGCTGTCGAATCAGGCTGACAAATCGGGGGAATAAACGCCTGCACCTCGCCTTCGCATGGCGGATGTAGCGGGAAGGCGTTGCGGTGGGGCGCGGGAAGGCGCAGGC
>CATPCK010000950.1 GCA_955652655.1 uncultured Ktedonobacteraceae bacterium
AGGAACGCCAAAGGCCGGGATGCCCAGCGTTTTCGTGAAGACGTAGTTGGGTAGACTGGCCCCCATGGCAGGGACGAGCAGCGGCTCAGCACCCTGAGCCGCAATAATGGCCTTCCAAAGAGGCTCGGTAAAGGGTGAGTCCAGCGGGGTCTTCGAGGGATCCATACCTCCATGGCTTATGACGCTGACCTCCGGGGCATGGCGCTGGACGTGGGCCATGACTTTTGCCAGTATCTCCTCGGCGAACTGGGCCTCGACCAGGCGGATATCGCACTTGGCAACGGCCTCACGAGGCAGGACAGTTTTGGAGCCAGGACCGCCATAGCCGCCGTGGATGCCATTGATGGTCAGCGTCGGCCACGCCGCCAGCCGTTCAAAATAGTCACGTTCCTTCGGCTCATCGAGGCGCTGCAGGCCAAGCGATCGTTTGACCTCATCCACGTCGATAGGCAGCTTTGCCAGTGCCTGGCGTTCTAACTCGCTCAGTGGCTCTACATTCTCGTAGAAGCCGTCGATCGTGATCTCCCCGCGCTCGTTTTTCATTGTAGCGAGCAGGTGAACCAGCGTCCAGAGTGGGTCTGGCACAATACCTCCCCAGTGACCCGAATGAAGATCCCGGTTGGCGCCCCATGCGCGCAATTCGATATCAAGCACACCGCGTACACCAAAGCTGATGATCGACTGCCCATTCTCGTGCACCGGCCCATCGCTGACGATCACCAGGTCGGCCTGTAGTTCATCACGGTGCGCGCGCATAAACTCCGGCATGTGTGGGCTGCCCACCTCCTCCTCGCCCTCAAGCAGCACTTTTACATTGCAGGGCAGCGCGCCCCGGCAGGCCAGCAGGGACTCCAGGGCCAATAACTGGGCGAAGTGCTGGCCTTTGTTGTCACCCACCCCGCGCGCGTAGAGGCGACCATTGCGGATTGCAGGATCAAAAGGTGGAGAAATCCATTCCTCCAGCGGATCAGGCGGCTGGACATCATAGTGCCCGTAAAGCAGCACGGTTGGCGCAGCGGGCCGGGCATGATATTCGCCGAAAACCATGGGCCAGCCACCGGTAGGCATGATGCGTACCGCCAGGCCCATCTGGCGCATCACTCCTGCGACATAGTCTGCCACCTCACCAATCCCCTCTCCATAGGCGCTAATACTTGGACGTCGCAGGTACTCTATCAGTCGTTGCAAAAACGTCTCAACATGTTCATCGACGTACGTGAAAATATCGTTCAGGTCGGGGGTTAGCTGGCTATTCATAGAGGCGTCCTTCCTTTCCTTATTTTTCTCCCGTCTGCAACTAACCAGATACAACAACCAATTTGGGCCATTCCTCGTTTAATTAGATAGTAACTCTTCAAGAGTATGATATGATAACTAATAACAAAAACGGCATCATGGCAGCGGGAAATCAGGAGGGTAGGGGGCAAGGTCCCTTGCCTGGAAATCGGGACGTGTCTGTCCCGTAATATTCCCCTTTTTACACACTAGAAGAGAGCAATCATACAACATGCAAACACTATCAGAACGGCGACAGACAAACAACTTGAGTTCGCATTCGCGTACGATTGCCATTTTTTCCATGATCCTCTTCGCCTTTGCTGGACTGATCAGTGGCTTTGCCGTAGGAGCCTTCATACACCCAGGATCGAACCTGCAAACAACTAACCCGAATACAGGATCAGCGCCACCAATAACAAGCAGGAATACGACGCCGACACCTACCCCGCACTCAGAACATCCAATACCATTGGGGTTTCCCAAGATAGGCATAAACAGCTACACAATGGCGGCAGACGACATTCACACCTATACCATTACTGTACAGGTTACGGATCAATCCAATGGAAAGGCAGTCGGCAACCCTGTTCACGCGTCCGGCATTGCCTGTAAAATCTGGCTTACCAAAGATGAACATGTGAACAAGAACATGCCAACCGACAGGCTCAAGGCAGTCGATACCCTTTCAGCGCCATTCCCCGGAGAAGAACCCGGTTCGCTCGACTTCTTCGATGCTACAACACCTCAGACACAAATGTGTAACGCCAAAGGACAAGCGACCTGGAACTATAAAGTGGCTACATCAATCGATCCTGGCAAGTATTTCCTGGTGGCCCTCACCGATTGGAACGGGATCCACTACGACTGGAGCTGGGTGCAGATCAACGTTACGAAGTCGTCGTAAGTCGAGGTATCTCTCGTACAATGCCGCGCACCAGGGCTGCAAATCCTGGGCGCACTGCGTCTGCCGCCGCCAGCACCTCTGCATGATTGACCTCGCCTGTCTCATTACCTGTGGCTGTATTGGTGATCAGGCTCAAACCTAGCACCTGCATCCCTGCATGACGCGCCACGATCACCTCTGGCACGGTGGACATACCAACGGCATCGGTACCAACGGCGCGCAGAAATCTCAGTTCCGCTCCTGTCTCATAGTTCGGGCCCCCAACCATCGTATAGACTCCCTCGTGAAGCATTATCTCCGGCGAGGAAGCGGCAATAGAATGGGCAAGAGCGCGCAGTTGCGCACTGTAGGCATTAGCCAGCGCTGGAAAGCGTTCACCGAAACGCTCATCATTCGGCCCCAATAAAGGATTGGCGCCCGCGAGACCCGGCATGTTGATGTGGTCGCGAATGAGCATAAAATCACCCGGACGATAGGCAGGATTCACCCCACCGGCAGCATTGGTGACGATGAGGGTATGTGCGCCAAGTTGGCGCATCACACGCACAGGCAGCGTCAACACCTGCAAAGGATACCCCTCGTACAGGTGGAAACGGCCCTGCATAGCTACCACGGGTACATTTTCAAGCAGGCCAATGATGAGGCGGCCCGCGTGTCCTATAACGGTGGAACGGGCAAAGTGAGGGATATCTGTGTAAGGCACAATAGCAGGCTCGGCAATTTCAGTGGCGAGATCCCCAAGACCAGAGCCAAGTATCACGCCCACCTCCGGCTTCAGAGACGTCCTCGTTTGAATTGCCTGAACCGCCTCCAAAACCTGGTCATATAATTCCATGCAAGAGCCTCCCAATTGTTTTCTTCTTATGGAGGGTGTTCCCTCTCACGGACATACTCTCAATACGCCGCCACTCGCTACGTAATCTGGCTCGTCGTCTTTGATCGCGCAAGCTGGCTATAGACCTGCGTCGTGGTAATATGTGCATGCCCCAGCAGTTCTTGCACCGAACGCAGTTCCATACCATCTTTCAGCTTCATCATCGCAAAGGAATGGCGCAGCATATGTGGGGTGATATTTGTGATACCGGCCTGTCGAGCATACCCCTTGATAATCAGCCAGAAACCCTGCCGTGTCAATCGTTCGCCGTGATGATTTAAAAATAGAGCTTCTTGCTCAGGAGGCCGCGCCTTCTCTACATAGTGCTTGATCGACTCTACTGCGAGCGGCGGCAATGGAAGGATGCGTTCTCGCTTACTCCGTCCGCTGCGTCCAGGACAGATTACCGTCGCCTGTTTGACATCAAAATCGCCTATGTTCAACGAAACGAGCTCGCTGACACGCATCCCCGTCGTGGATAACATATACAACATCGCCAGGTCTCGTTGGCCGCTGGGAGTAGCGACATCCACCTGCTGAAAAAGGCTGCTGATCTGCTCAGCGCTCAACACATTAGGCAGTTCTTTGGGCACATGCGGCGACTCTAACTTCTCGACAGGATCAGAGGCGATATATTCCTGGCTGCGCAGATAACGAAAAAACGCTTTTATGGCTGCAATTTTACGTGCGATGGTAGTTGGACGATACGCTTGCGCCTCGCGCATCTCTAAAAGATAGCCAGCTAATTGTTCGCTGGTGACCTGCGGCCAGTTCTCTACTCCCTGCTGCTTCAAATACGCACAGAACTGCGTCAGGTCATTGCGATAGGCTGCCGTCGTATTGTGATTGTTTCGCCCACGTTCATCCTCATTCGATGAAGACGAAAGTGCGGCTAAATATTCGTCCACAACTTCTTGCAACATTGTACACTTCCCTGCCTCTAGCCGATAAGATAAAGTCGACCACCAAATTTATTGCTTATGATGTGTCTCATTATAAGCGATTGCACGCAATGCGGCAAGCAACGTAGGAGTGATACAGCTTTCAAAACAAACGTTGCCCTCATTCCCGGATAATGGTACACTATTGATAAGCGCAGGAATAAGCACAGAGAGATAGTCATATCTTAAGAGTGAGAGAAAGCCATGTTTGAATCACTGGAAGATGCCTTTAAGGAAGTGGCACAGCTTCCTGAGGACGAGCAAAGACACATTGTTGAGATTATACGACAGGAACTAACCTCAGAAAAGCGCTGGCAAACCCTCTTTCACGATCCCAGGTCTGAGCGTGTCCTTGAAAACCTGGTAGCTGAGGCACTCGCAGAGGATGCAGCCGGGGAAACAGAGGAAATTACTGGCGAGAGCTTTCTCTCGTGAAGTCGAAGCGCACGAAACAATTTCACGCCCTCTTTGCGGAGTTGCCAGAGTCGATGCAAAGACAGGCTAATGAGGCCTATCGGCTCTCTCGAGCTAACCCCTCGCATCCAGGCCTGTCTTTTAAGCAAGTCAGTCCTCGTGGCCCTGTATATTCAGTGCGCATAGGCCTCCATTATCGTGCCCTTGCCATCCGTAAACCAGACCACCTCCTCTGGTTCTGGATTGGTTCCCATGCCGAGTATGATAAGATGCTTTCCCGCTTATAAAGTGTGTCTAGATTGGATACACCAGCGAGGCTACAGATTACTACTTTTAGAGAGTAGCCTGTTTGTGGAAGCCGTAGCTGACGCAGTTTCACCATTTCAGCCGACGGCCCGTCTTGGCGGCTTGTCTTGACTCGACGGGGTACACACTCCATGCCGAAGGGACCGAGAGGTATACCCCCAGGGCAGTGGAGTTTGTTGTATAATAAATTAAATTCTGCCTTGCATACCAAAAAAATGTCATACATCACGCACTTTCCCCACTAAGGAAGCAAACGTGATGTAAAACAATAAGGAGTTACAAAAGAATATGAGTAAACTGCTAGACATGTTCACGCAAGCACGTCGAGCCCAGGGTGGCAGTGGAATGGGCTTTTTAGGGAAAAACAGGCAAGAGGCAAAGCCAAGAGCCGCAGCGATCGTCCTCGAACTGGCGACAGCCGATGCCAGCAACGCCGAGGCCGCGCTCAAAGCCGGGGCGGACGGCCTGCTCTTCACCTGGGATGGGAAGGATACTTCCTGGCCTGAAACGCTGAAAAGCGTCACTGAGGCTGTCCAGGCCAGTAACGAGAAAGCCATAAGTGGTCTACGCATCACCGGCGGTTGGGATACACTGACACGCGAAAGGCTGGAACAGATCAAAGAACAGGGTATTGCCTACATTGTGCTCCCCTTAGAGGCACCGGCAAGTCTCCTGGCCCAACATATCAAGGATCTCGACCTGGTCGTTACCGTCCCCATGCGCGAAGGAGAACTCTACCCCATCTTCATCCGCAACCTGACGGCGTTCGATAACATCACCGCGGTACAACTAGATTTTGGTTTCTCAAAGAATATCAGCAAATTGTCCATTGAGGATATACTGCAATATCGCGCCGTGCGCGAGGCTGTACGCTATCCTGCTCTCTTGAGTGTCGCTAACGATCTCAGCGAGTCTGACGCCTACACACTGATTACCATAGGCGTACAGGCCATCCTGCTGTCAGCCAGGGAGGTCGACAACAAGGCGAAGCAGCGTATCAACGACCTGCGTGAATTGCTCGAGAAGATTCACCAGGAAGATAAAGATAGCAAGCTAACATCGATCAAATCATAAATCAGTCTTGTATAAAGAGAAATACGAGGGGATGCGACCGCTCCGTGGTCGCATCCCCGCACTGCAACCTACCTTACTTCCCTTCCTGCTAACTTGAAGATACTATCTTCTGCCAGAATAACTGGCGCCGGGGTATGCCCCGCAACAGCCTGCGCGTTGTCTGCCAGACACTGCAAGGATCTTCATTGTTACGCCAATAATAATAACTCGCCACCTCATCTGGTTCAAGGCCAACTATTTGCTTGAAAGCGCTCTCTAACGCCTGCTCCTCGCCACCAACCAGGTTAAAGTTCTGTAACCAGAGCTGGCTGCGTTTCCCGTACTGGCGCGCGCCCTCGACGATACTACGCCCCCATTTCTCCACTACTGAAACATCTTCATGCAGTAACTGCCAGAAGAGATGACCGCCAACAGTATCCAGGTGTGGCAGAGCGGCCAACTCATCAACCTGCCCCAGATCCTGGGGGAGAAGCGCAATCGCCGTTTTGGCGTGGGGGTCTACTCGCTTGACACAGGCACACAACTCCCCCAAAAAATCGACCATCGAACGCGTGCGAAACCGCTGCAGGTCAGCAACATCCGGGCAGAGCGCACGACACACCGAGCAAAAGCAGGTCACATCTGGCCCACGCGGCTCATCGATCAATATGCCATTGATGGGAAAATTTCGTAGATACTGCTCGATCTCATTGAAGAGCCAGCTGCGAAACGATTCATGATTGAAACAAGAGACATCGTGATAGCGCCCATGGCGATCCATGACCCGCGTGTTTGGGTGGTGAAAAGTATACCAGCTCGGCATGAGCGTTGGGCCAGCAAATAAGTTGCCATAACGTCCAAGACTCAGGTACACCTTCAGGCCTGCGTCCTGCGCCTGGCGCAGCCCACGTTCCAGGTCACGCGGCCAACGCTGCGCTTCTTGTTCATGTATAGCGTAAACGATACTCGCCGCCCCCGCCATCCGAATCTGGTCAAAGTCCTGCTTTACAACTTCTGGATGGTGAAGGGGATGAAAATAAGCGATGGTAATATCCATAGCACCTGCCAAAAAATAGGAATGAAGTGGAGCACATGAAAATGCAGAGAAACATTCATGTATATACAAGCAGTATACCACAGGCATAAAAAAGCTGATCATCAACAGAGTCATTTTGGCTATTCAGCCACCGTATTCGGGTGTATGATTTGTTTGTAGGTCATCAACCAAACGAGAACGGCACAGATCGGCCGTAGGGGCCGGTTTACCGCGCCCACCGCCGATTGATCGGCCCTCCACTTAGGTTCGTTTGCCTCCAACTTTGTCATACACCCAAAAGGGATGATAAGCTTGACAACTCTACTG
>CATPCK010000951.1 GCA_955652655.1 uncultured Ktedonobacteraceae bacterium
ACCTCGATCCAATCCACATGCGTCTCTCCTGCTCGTTTGCCTCCCGCTCTATGATTCAGTATCAAGCTCGACTTGGACATCCGGGGTCGCAACTGCGACCGTCCCGTAGAGCGGTCACCTGCGCTTGAAGGCCTCAATGAGCTGGGCGCCTTGCTCCTGCGTGACTCCCTTGAGGTGAAAGTGCAACCGAACCGCATTGAACAGGCTCACCCCGGGCCGAACCGGCTTGCTAGGATCGAGCACTGCACGCATGGCGACTGTGGCCGCTTGGAGCGGCACCTGTTGTGCCCTGGCCAACACCTGCACGAGTTCGACGCCACAGGCGGCGACACCTGAGAGAAAGAGTTCACCAGGCGTGATAGCCTCTCCGGGGCAGCCGTTTTGGAGAGGCCCGTCTACCACAAAATGGTGGCTGCGCGCACTGCAGAGCACCCGCCCGAAGGTCTCCGTTGAGCGAGCCTGCAGCTCATACTGTCGTACTTCTTGCTGTACCATCATTCGCTTCCTTTCTGTGGTCTAGAGACTGATGCGCAAGTCGGGCCGTACCGCTAGACCACAACGGCTCCGCTGAGTCGGGCCAGAGGGATGCTAGGAGTTCTCTCATGGGTTCGACACCTGCACTTCTTGTTCAAGTAGGTTGAGGTGCTCCTGGTTCGCCCTGTCATTGCCTCCTCAGTGAACCATGTCCGTGCGGTCTTTTCCCCGCATGCAACACTCTTGAACACATTATACGCTACGGCGATGCCACAGCAGGAGGTTCCCTGTGAGCAGCGCTGTGCTGGCTACTTCGAATATCCGTTCTTGAACAAGCAGCGAGGAGAAAGAAAGGAGAAATAGGTGAGATAGAATGAGTGGTTGTTCTTGTCTGCCTGTCACGCTGGTCTTCTTGCAGATAATGGGACGCCCGTCGGTTCCGGTGATATTATTTATAGAATAGGAACTAGAGAGCATAACTGCTACGGAGAGCTCTGAGGAAAGACGAGTTGCCATCCTTCTCTGCGGATTTCAGATAAGTTTTGCCAGATTCTAAAGGAAGTTCTGCCTCTTTCGGCGCTCGCGATCCAACTGAACTATCCGAAAACTAAGGATAAGTTTTGCCGTGATTCCCAAAACTAGCGGAAAGCTTTGCCTTAGTTTTTCTATGTTTCTCATCTTTTGTTGGTCTCCCGTTTTCACAATAAATGAGTACTATCAAAGGGGTAAGTGCTCTATTATGCCAGCTTGCTTACTGGGTTGGAGAGCTATTCCCGATGGATTCACGTTCTCTCGCTTCACTAAAGCGGGTTAAGTCCAGAATGAACGCAAGACGCTTTAGCTTCCCAGGCGTTGGCGAATTTAGCCAGCTTTCCAGGGTCTCCCCGAAAGGCTCAGCTACCTTGTCTTCGACCATGATCGTTACCAAACCCTGCTCCCCATTCGCCCGGCTGAACAAGTCATTCTGAGAAGTGTGACCTGCAGGCGGCAGGTACACCTTCCATTCGGGGAACTCCAGGAGAATTTCCAGATTACCGACCCTCTCGTCATCAGCCTCTGGAAAGATACGCTCGACTTCCGGTGGAAAATGTCCTTTCGCTGCTTCCCAGGCATACGCAATGGTACGTGCTGAATAGCCTGTTCGCCACTGCTTTTCAGGATCAGCCAGCAGCTTCTGCCAATCTTGTGGGCCTACGGTCGGGAGATAAATCTTATTCATCAAAGATACCCCATGAAAAGTTAATGCGTGTTTAAGCTTCTTCTGCGCTTCTTTGCGCTGCCAAATTCATCTCTCGCGCCACCTCGGAACCCGCCCGGGGAACTTTTCATCGCCCAGCCGGTGGCAGACATCTTTCAGCCGCGCGTCTGCGCCCTGCCATTCCAGATCGGCGAGCGTTTCCAAGAGTGGCACATCCTCGCGCAGTGTCGCCAGTTTGCGGAAAAGCAGCGCCTCAGCCCAGTGCTGGGCCAGGCTCCCGGCCAGGCGCGCCGCGCGGCTGGCGCTCAACCCCCAGGTTTGCGGATCTGCGGGGATCGCCTCGAGGTGCTCGTATTTTGCAAGCACGGTCGCCGCGGATTTTTCACCCCAGCCCGGGATGCCGGGGAAGCCGTCGGCCGCATCGCCCACCAGCCCCAGCCAGTCGGGGATCGACTGCGGGCGCACGCCAAATTTCTCCACCACGCCCGCCTCATCGATGAGAATATCGCGGCGGCGGTCCCAGCCAACGATGCGGCTTCCAGAGACCAGCTGGGCCAGATCCTTATCCGGCGAGCAGATCACGATCTGTTCGACCCCAGCTTCGTCCTTGAAACGGGCGGTCGCGCTGGACAGGGCATCGTCGGCCTCGAACTCCACCATCGACCAGACCACCAGCCCAAGCGCGGAAACGGCCTCTTCGGAAAGCTCGAACTGGGCTATCAGGTTGGGGTCAACGCCCGCGCCGGTCTTGTAGCCGGGGTACAAGTCGTTACGGAAGGACTCGATCACGTGATCGAACGCGCAGGCCACGTGGGTGATGCCTGCCGTGGCGAGCAGCATCAGCAGGCTGCGTAAAAGGCCCAGCGTTGCGCCGACCTCGCGCCCATCCGGTGCCTTGCGCGGCGGCGCGCCGAAGTGGCTGCGAAACAGCTCGTAGGTACCATCCAC
>CATPCK010000952.1 GCA_955652655.1 uncultured Ktedonobacteraceae bacterium
AAGCGTATTGGCACCCTCGAATACAGGGTGGCCGCTTGTGGTCGCCCTTTTGCGGGTGCCATGCTTACCGTCCGGCGAAATTCCCTTTGCGTTTCTCAGTATAGGCAGCGATACCCTCCTTGGCATCTTCGCTCTGGAAACAGAGCTGCTGCAACTCGCGCTCGATCGCCAGCGCCTCGGATAAGGCTACCTCGGCACCAGACTGCACTGCACGTTTGATGCGACCAACCGTCTTGGAAGCGCGGTTGGGCGGGCAGAAGCCGCGCGCGTACTCCATCACCTTTTCCCAGTAGTTCTCCGACTCGTAGATGTAGTTGATAAGCCCTAGTTCCTGAGCCTCTTCAAAGCTCATCAGCTTGCCCTCGGTCATCAACTCAATCGCCTTGTTCTTGGGGAGGGCACGAGCCATGCGCTGCGTCCCGCCTGTTCCAGGCAGCACACCTAGCGTGATCTCAGGCAAGCCCACTTTCCCGGCATTGCGGCGAGCAATACGGATATCGCAGGCCATGGCGATCTCCAATCCACCACCGACGGTGTGGCCATTCATGGCGGCGATCACCAGTTTCGGCGTCTGTTCCAGCCGTAACAGCGTCTCGTTGGCATGGAGGCAGAAATAATATTTGAAGCCGGGAGTAACGGCATTGAGCATGCTGATCTCCGCGCCCGCGCAGAAGAACTTTTCGCCCTTGCCGCGAATGACGATCACATGCACATCATCATCGAAGCGTGCCTGTAAAATAGCCTCGTCCAACTGGCGCATCATATCGTAGCTGTACGTGTTGGCCGGTGGATTAGTAAGTTCGATCACTGCTATACCATCGGTTGCGGTATAACGTACCAGTGTTCGTTCTGTCGTGGTAGTCATTGTTGGCTTTCCTTTCGTGCTGCATAGTCTTCAAGAACATCGTCGCCCTTGACTCGTTCAAAGGGTGTATGACAGGAATTACAGTAGTATTGAATGGTCAGCAATTGCTGGCCGAACAAAGAAAATAGTTCAGTGTTGGTTGAGCCGCAAAATGGGCAGGTAATCTCCGCCTTTTTCTCTGGCTCACTCGTATTATATCCCATTAGCTTTAACCAAGCCTTCTCCCTACTGCGTCCCAGCGTTCCCACGGCAGCTCCCCGGTCAATTCCCACTGCTTGTTGCTTGCATTGAAGGCTACAGGGACCTCTATGTCCAGGTCTTGCAGCGTGCGCATGATCTTTTTCAGGTAGCGTGCGCGTAGCTCGTCTGGGGTCGCGTCGATAATGCCCTCCCTGTACAACTGTTGCATGATAGGATCATCGTTCGGACCAAACCAGCACAGCGTCTCGTTCCAGAGACGCTCGAGAGAGGCCACCATTGTTGCTCGTACCGCCCCACCGGCTTTGGCCAGGCGTCGTACCCAACCCTCTCCATGCATTTCATGGATGCGTTCTTCCTGTACAATTTTACGAGCCCGTTGGCGCAGTGGCTCGTAACTGGACTGCTGCACGGCCACGAAAAAGGTCGTCAGGGCTGTATCGAAGAGAAAATTGGTAGCGACAAAGTCAGCCCAACCTGCAAAGTCATGGTCGAGATAGGCAAGGGAATAGTGCAGTGTGCGTGTCTCCGGTTCCACCTGGCTGAGGTCAGCCTCGGCCTGCACAAAGTTGTCCAGCAGGGGATAGAGGGTACGGGCATGCCCCAGTTCGTCCTGCGTCATAGCTGCGGCCGCCACCGCCGCCTCTAGCGCAGGCGCACCATTACACCAGTAGGCGTAACGCCGCCCGACGGCCTGTTTGTTGTCGGCCAGCGACGAGAGCATGGCAAACAGTGCCGCGTGATCTATACGTCGTGTCGTAGTACTCATGTTACCCCTCTTTTCCCTCAGGTTTCGATTACGGGAACGATGGTCTCGCGCGGTACAATCACCATCTCAACCCAGGTGAACTCGTCATAAATACTACGGGCGTAAACCTTAGCCAGCTCCACATCATCGGCCATCACATTGCCGATTTCGTGCAGCGGCTCTTCAAACTTGCGGCGTGCGTAGACCTGCCAGACATGGCTCTCGTTGAGAGCATCACGCCGCGCCTTCTTCTCTGTCGCCATCGTGTCACTCATGCTGATATACCCCAGTTTCGCATAATATCGATGCCATCTTCGCTCAAGCGCGCCTTTGTCCAGGCAGGGTCCCACACGATTTCAATGTTGACCTGCCGCACACCCGCTTCCTGCATCAGGCGCGTGCGAATATCATCCATGATAAAATCCATGGCGGGGCAACCCATCGCCGTGAAGGTCAGCTTGACATCGACGATGCCATCCTGTTGGCCAAGGTCGACAATCAGTCCCATATCCACCACGCTAATCGGGATTTCAGGGTCCATCACTTCACGCAAGGCATCCCACAGCGCTGGACAAGTTGCGTCATAAGCGGGATGTGTTTGTAGAGATGGATAACTGGTCGTCATGCCGGCTGCTCCTGCTCCAGCAGGTGCAGCATCTCTTTCTTGCCGCGCTGTATCATATCGACAAACTCTTCATTACTTGGGCCGCGCGCCTTCCAGCGCTTCATCACATCGTCCCACGTGCAAGGGCCATCTTCCAGCAGCCAGCGCTTCGCCTTCGCATCAAAGTGGGCCGGGAAGGGACAATCAATCACATATTGCTTCTGTTCCTCGTCGTAGTGCGCGGGAACCTTGAGTTGCAGTTCATTACACAGAGGGACGGCGGTGGACATCCATATCTGGCGTAATTCATCATTGCTATGGCCCTTGAAACCATAGTCAAGCTGCTCGCCATGTTTCTTCAGATCATCGGGGAGGCCAAACCATTCAATAGTAAGCATGAACATCCAGTCAACCGCTTTTTGCAGCGCCTCATGGCCGCTGTTATCCTGGTTGATTTTGCGCATGCCCTGCTCGCCATGGCGCAGGTGGAACGTCTCCTCCTTGTCCACCTTCACAAGGGCGCGCTTCCAGGGGCCAAAGGTCGTGCTCTGGTAGATATCGCCCAGCAGCGTATAACCGGCGCGATCATAGAAGGCATTAGCGACAATCAGCTCGACCCAGCTATCCAGCGGAACATCGAAGGCATACGGATATTTGAACTGGTGAGGCTCCCGTTCAAAGATCAGTCTTTCCGTGTCCACTCCTAGATCACGTAACAGGCGGTAGGCAATATGCGCGTGACTCAATTCATCCTGGATAATTGAAATTGCTGAACCGAAGGTATTAAGGGAAGGGGCATAGACGGCCGCGTGGTAATAGGCGGGGGCGCTAATCAATTCAGTATCAGCCGAAACGGTCAGGATGCGCTTCATACCTTCCAGGTAAATAGGGCTCATCTGATCGATGGACTCGATAAGCTGCTGCTTTTTGATGCGGCTGAGCAGAGCCTCTTCGCTCTGCAGCGTGGCTGGAGTCATAGACATCGCTCCTTGTTCTGGACAACCATTGTATGTGTGCATATCTCCATATGGACATATCAAATTGTACGTTGCTCTTGCAGGGGATGTCAAGCATAATGACTCCCGGCGGCTGGGTAGATAGTAATTCAACAATGATAGTATACTACTACTATCCACTTCTGAGTGGGTTTGGTATCGCAGGGAGTCGTGATGAGGAGAGGAATTTCAGAGGATATGAGGAACAACAGCATGGCTACTTTAACAGCCGCCGCCCCCGACTATCGTCGTGAGCTAGGTGAGGGGCTTATTCAGCGTTGGTCTACTCCAGCGGATACAGAAAACATTGCCCAACTGTGTGGTCTGGTCTTTCGCGACAAAGAGGATGAGCCGCTCAATCCCCGTATGATGGATAATGTGCGCCGGCATATGAGTGGCGATTTTCCACTGATGGGGCCTGGCGACTATGCGGTGATAGAGGACACGGGCAAAGAGGGCAATCCTCTTGTTGCTTGCACCTGCCTTTGGCGACAGGAATGGGAATACGAGGGCATTGCCTTTGGCGTTGGGCAGCCGGAATTTGTTGCCACGCACCCAGACTATCGCAATCGCGGGCTCATCCGCACGTTGTTTGATATGGTACATACGCGTAGCGAGGCGGAAGGACACCTTGTGCAGGCGATTACAGGTATTTCTCACTTCTATCGTCAATTTGGCTATGAATATGCCCTGGAATTGGACGGGCGCCGAGTCACCTATCTTTCACTCATCCCCAAGGCACAAGAGTCTACTCCTGAGCCATATTCGCTACGAGCGGCGACAACTGAGGATATTCCTCTGCTGATGGAGTTGTATAATCGCCAGCGTTCAGCGAGCATGGTCTGGGCCATCGCTTCAGAACGCTTCTGGCGCTATCAGATTGCAGAGGAGAAGGATCCGATCGTCGTTGGCAAGCAAATGTGTGTGAGAATGATCGTTGACGA
>CATPCK010000953.1 GCA_955652655.1 uncultured Ktedonobacteraceae bacterium
GTCTTGGAGCGCGCCAATATCCTCCTCTCGTGGAACTTCCCACGAGAAATTCATCCCCAGGACTATCCCCACTTGCAGCAGGTCAGATTCATCCAGCTCCTGTCTGCTGGAGCTGACCACATGCCGTTTGCAGACCTCCCTCCACACATTCTCGTCGCAAGCAACCCAGGGGCGTATGCGGCTCCCATGGCTGAACACGTGATGGCGATGACGCTGGCACTGGCTAAACGACTGCTTTTTGAACATCAGAAACTAAGGAACGGCGAATTTGATCAGTTTACACCCAACCGTTCTCTCTCTGGCACGACAGCCGGTATCCTTGGCTTTGGGGGGATCGGGCGTGCAACTGCCAGGCTCATGCGCGCGTTTGGCATGAACATCTACGCGATCAATCAAAGCGGAACAAGCACCGAGCCGGCGGAATTCATTGGCACATTGCAGGATGTAGAGCATGTGTTGCGTGCCAGTGACGTAGTTGTAATCTCGTTGCCGCTCACCAGGGCCACCAAAGGGCTTATAGGGAAAAAGGAGCTTACATGGATGAAGCCAGATGCCATTCTGGTGAATGTAGCCCGTGGCGCGATTATTGATGAGGAGGCGCTCTACACCCATGTGAAGAGCCACCCAACTTTTATGGCTGGCATCGATGCCTGGTGGACAGAACCGTTCCTCCATGGGACATTTCGCATGGATTATCCCTCTCTCGAACTGCCCAATGTGCTTGGATCTCCCCATAATTCAGCCGTGGTTTCCAATATCTTATTGGTTGCGGCACGGCAGGCAGCCGAAAACGTCAAACACTTCCTCAAGGGGGAGAAGGTGATGGGAATAGTACGACGAGAAGACTACCTGTGGTAAGAGCATTACGCAGTACTGAGAATAGGTGTCAGGTTAAGAAAAAAGGATGGGGATGTTCTGTAGGGCGGGAGTGGTGCGGAGATGGGTGGGAACCCTTGTGGTCGCCCGCGCTGGGGATAAGCGAGGTGTCGATCCTGCATGGAGGAACCCAAGGGCAACTATCCGCATTTCGTTAGATTGACGCTTATTGGGCATTGCGCAGTGCCGAGTAACCTCACGGAAAGCTCGAAGAGGGAACGCAGTTCACACATGCCACTTAACCAGTAGTGTTTGTAGGTTCGATGAAAGCTGACGAAATCAAGAACTGCCTGCGCTATCGCTGACCCCTGATCCTGGAAGCGTTCGGTGACTGCCTGGTGAGCCTCGTTCCACGCCTCAGGGGCTCCACCAAGCAGCGGGGCAAAATATCCACCAACCAGGCGCTGCCACTGGGCGGTTTGCTGGCGTTTATCGTTGATGACTCCACCAACATCAAGCAGGACGATCAGTCGTGGCACAACTATCATTCTCCTTGTGCATGTTTAGTTCGTCATTCTTGTTTCCCAATCTACCAAAGGTGAGGGGAAAAGAAGCATGTTTGGCAGGATGCATCTGGACCTCCTGCGGATCAAAGTGCTCCACGCTGTGTAGCCATCCATGGCGATGCCAGCCCTGCGGAGGACTAAAAGAGCCTGACCAGGGCTGAACCGGCGCGCATCTGAAGCTCATCTTGCCATTCAGTAGAGCGAGGATACACCCTCGTTCCACTGAATGGTATCCGTTTTCGCCACCATGACCCAGGTAGTGTTCTAGACACCCGTCAAAGTCGACTGCTCCACACCTTGTCGAAGGTGCTGGACGAACCAATCGCGAGCCGCCCCACTTGCCATCTCGAATCCAGGTCCAACGTAGGCTTCGAAGTGCCCTCCAGGCAGGACGACGAGTTTCTTTGGTTCCCTGGCCAGGTTGTAGGCCGCGAAAGCCTCATCCGCAACCGCCAGGTGATCCCCTGCTGCAATGATCATGAGCAAAGGAGTGGGGCTTACCCGCTCAATATAGGTCACCGGCTCATACTCCATCAACATCTCCACTGTACGCACCGTGACCTCATTCTTCCATGCCGGTGCCCTGGTGGTGCCCGTCTCGGTGAACCATTGGTAGGAATCGGCGGTCGGGAGAGCTGACTGTGCGGCAGGATCAGCGCTGACGACTGGTAGTATCGCAGGTGGATTACCGGCAAAGCGTGCTTCCCGATCTTGATCAAATTGGGCACGCGCCCCAGCGATAAAGTCGGCACGTACTAAACGCAAGATGTTCCGGTAGCCGCTGACGAGCGGTACCTGGGAAACGACGCACTTGACACGCCGGTCAATAGCTCCTACCACCAGGACGTGACCACCGCTGTAGCTCGACCCCCAGATACCGATGCGCTCACGATCTACTTCCGGCCGCGTTCTCGCATAGGTGATGGCATGCCGGTAATCGCGCACCTGCGCCCAGGGATCGATCTCCTGTCGTGGCTCGCCATCACTGGCCCCAAAGTTGCGGTTGTCGAAGACCAGGGCACTCAGCCCCGCATTTGCGAAGGCCTCGGCAAAGCTGTCGAGGTACATCTCTTTCACAGCCGAGAAGCCGTGGGCCATAACGATGGTAGGAAATGGCCTGTGTCCCGCATCAGGGGTGTACAACCAACCACGTAAGGTGGTCCCTTCAGCATTGAATTCGATGTCTTGACGCATCTTGAGACTCCTTTCAGCCTCTAAATACATAGTGAGAAAAGCGCTACAGAGAGGACAAGCATTGGCCGGGCTTGGTATCCATCCACTCACTCCCTAAGGTAAAGCGAGAAGCTACCATTAAGTATGGTATATCATAAAATGTTGGGGATGTACAGCGTTCGATTTCGCAAACGATGGTTGTATCTTCTCAAGCGAGCAGGCAGTATTCACCAAACCTGAGAACGATCCCACCCGATACATATATTGGCTGTCCATCATATCCTGGTCAGATAGGTATCTCATCCCAGTAATGTAATCCAGCCTCATCCAGAGCTACATCAAGGTTGTCGTACCGCGCAAATTGAATGATACGTTGCCCGTTAACGCGAAAACGAGAAGCAACGTCGCGTTCGCCTGTCACTTCTCCTGTCTCAACAGATCGCCACACCCCGTGTTGGGCAACCACGACGACATTGTCACGTACAAACGCACGAAGTGTGGTGAGATGCAACCCAGCGCGACCAAGCCAATCTCGCAGGAGTTGATGTCCGTGTCCAGACCCGCGAGGACCGGCGACTTCAATCGTAGGAGCAGACAATTCGGCAAGCCGGTCGATGTTTTGACTGTTCGCAGCTTCCTGCCACGCCTTTACAAGTGCGAACGGGTTTTCATACCCCATAGAAATTCCTCTCTCTTTATGTGTATGCTACAAACATATATCTTGCCTAAAGGGAGAGACCGTGTCAAGTGATACAATAGAAGTATGAATGACGAATGGGGCCTTACCTCACGCTGAGCGCTCTTTTGCTTACGCTAGCGCATGACAACCTTAGCATTCGCGGCTGGCGGGTCACACGGGTTTTTGGCGTTCTGCTGACGTTGCTTCTTCTGTTCAATCTGGTAATTGTAGTGATCTGGGATGTGAACCGCTGGATAGGTGGCGGCGTTTGGATCTTTGATCCTACGGTAGGCGTCTGGCCGTTTTTCGGCGGTCAGTGGCTTGGTCCGCTGATCACGAATGCATTGATCCTGGCTGTTGCTCTGGTCTTTGCGCTCCTCACGCTTATTCGTGGTTTTCTGATCCGACCAGGAGGAGAGCGTACAACAGAACACGTAGCTGCATAGAACATTTGGAGAAACTGCCTGGGGCCGGGGGCTCGCATCATCATCTCTCTCAGCATCGTTTGTCATCAGGCAGGTTCTTAGGTATAATGCTTGTCAGTCATGTACCCGCCGCCTAAAGGCTGACGGGCTTGTCCCTAGCCTACAAGAGGCTGAGACGAGAGGTCGCATGACGGCGACCCACTAGCGAAGGATATACCGACGCTAGCAAGAGAAGTCAGATACTTCTCTTGAATGTTGTAGCTGGCATTGAGGTCAGCATTGAGTTGATAGCCACATGTGCGGCAAAGGAAGAGACTTTGAGAGCGACGATTAGCACGATGTTGATAGCCACAGCGACTACAGGTTTGCGAGGTATGCCTGGGGTCTATCCGCTCGACACGGATACCGCGCTCCTGGGCTTTGTAAGCGATAAAACTATACAGTTGCTCAAACGTCCAAGCGTGCAAACGTCGCTTCTTCTCCACATTCTTCTGCTTCTTCCCTCGTCCCATCTTGGAAGCCTCACGAATGTGACTGAGATTTTCCAGCACAACAGTAGAGCCAGGGGTCGCGTTTTGTACGATACGCTTACTCAGAACGTGGTCGCAATCGCGGTGGAAACGCGCCAATCTGCCACTGAGTTTCTTCAAGTGACGTTTCGCGGATTTACTTCCTTTCGATTGCACCTTCCTCTTGAGACGAAATACCCGGCGGTCAACCTCTTTCCAGTGCCGACTCCCAAGAAATTGACGGCTGGAGGTCACAGCAGGACGGTTGAGTCCCAGGTCAACGCCAGTGACCTCATCAGATGGTTCTACCTTTGGCTCAGGAACATTCACCACGACATGCAGCCACCATTTCCCCTTACGGCACCACAGGTCAGCCGTTGCTACCTTCGTGCCGTAATACCGAGCACTAGAGGCAGGGACCGTAAAAGGCAGGCTTTGTTTGCCTGCGCTGGTGGACAGACGCACAAAAGATCGGTCCCAGTTGAGCGTAGAGGTATGCAGATTGTAGCGAGTAGGACAGGACTTACTCTGAGGGCACTGTACAGACTTGAACTTGGGAGCAGGTCTTCCTTGTTTGAGAGCTCTGGCTACTTTCTTGGGATAGCTTGCCTCATGTTTGGCTTTCCAGGTAAAGGCCGACTTCAGGGCTTCGGTGGCTTTCACCCTTGCTTGAATGAGCAAGTCGGAAACCAGCCCAGGACAGGCTTCTTTGGTGGCACGGTACATGTCATGATGCAAGCGTACACCATTCTTTTCCTGATGCTGCCAGCCATAAGCGCAGACGGCGTTGAACGCTTCGGTGAATTGTCGAAGCGTCTCCTGCAAGGCGACAGCTTGCTCTGGTGTGGGATGCAGTTGTATTCTCACCGTTCTGTCCATGCAAAGATCATACCATATATGTCAAGATATTGCCGAACGAGTAACAGAAAGGAGAGGGGCGCATTCCTCTCACAGCCTGAAGGCGTGTGGGTCCCCTACGCCCATTTTTATGGCATGGACAAGGGGGCCGTTGGACGGTCAGCGATCAATCTGGAGGGTCCGATGGTCCGGTGGGCCGATTTCGAGGCGGCAGCGCCAGAGCCTGCCGCACAGGGTCGCGAGCTGATCGAGCGATTCCGCTTCGTCCTCGTGGGTACGATTCGCAGGGACGGGACACCGCGGATCAGCCCCGTCGAAGCTCGTATCGTCAGCGGCCATCTGATGCTGGTCATGATCGCGGACACGCTCAAGGCCCGTGACCTCCTGCGTGACCCGCGCATCCTCCTGAACTCGCCCATCACGCACCCGGATGACCCCAACGCCGAGTTCAAGCTGCGTGGGCGTGCGATCGAAATCCAAGACCAGGCGCTGCGGGAGGCCACGGCGGACGCGATCGCGGCGGGGAGTGGGTGGCGTCCACCGACAGGGTGGCACTTCTTCTCCATCGATATCGAGGAAGCCGCTTTCATCGCATGGGAGGGTGGGGAGATGTGGATGGCCCGCTGGACC
Organism: uncultured Ktedonobacteraceae bacterium; assembly: GCA_955652655.1. Taxonomy (GTDB): domain Bacteria; phylum Chloroflexota; class Ktedonobacteria; order Ktedonobacterales; family Ktedonobacteraceae; genus UBA11361. The sequence goes on from CATPCK010000953.1 coordinate 5,657, forward strand.
CGCGACCGTGGCCTTGACCACGTGAGGCGACCAACCGCCGTCCTGAACGAACCGAGTGGATAGACACACGGCTCGGCCCCTCGGGACAGTTAGGCAGCAAACTCCGGTGTCTTTACATGTTTGAGTAGACTATTTTCTACCACAGTCAGAAAGAGCACTTTTGTTACAGTCGCTACAAGTGAAACAAGTGAAACAAGTGAAACAAGTGAAACAAAAAGTAAGCGGGTTTAGAAAGAGGAGGAACACATCCAATGGCAGAACCTTTTGAGTACATTTCACACGCTCGTCTGATATATCAAGACGGCTACCGCAATGCGTACCTTGGGGAGGTCCCAAATCCTGTTGTCTACGGGGTGCAGGGGAAATTGCGCGAGTATTACGGGGCAAAGGAGGGTCCCGCAATTGCTTCGACCCTGGATCATATCGTTGCCGCCGTTGCAGGCTGAATGTACGGCACACTTGCCGGCGCCCTGGCAGGGCGCAAGATTCGCTTTGACCGTGACCTGTATACTGCTACCGTCGATGGCCGTATTGCCGGGTTTGGCAAGACTATTCGCATTGAAGCAATTACCATCCACTACGACCTGACTGTTCCTCCCGAATCGCGCGCGGAGACAGAACGTGCGCTCAAGGTCCACCCGGAAGGCTGTCCCGCCCATCAGAGCGTTAAGGGTGCCATCAAGGTGACCTGGGATGCTACGCTACATCTTGGTGATGAAGTCATTCACCTGAGGAGCGATGCCTCTCCAGAATAGACCGAATTGGGAAGAGACTCTTCATTTATTCTACTCTGGTAGTCAGCGGCGCGCAATGGCCATCTGTTTGGGAACTGTCTCCCATACCGAGGGCGGTACCGGCCGTAATCGATAGCGTTGTCCTATGGTGGCAAGGATTAACTTTGCCTCCATCAACGCAAACATACTGCCTACACACGGGTGTGGCCTACCAGGAAAAGGAAAGTAGGCGAAGGGTGGGCGACTGGCGCA
>CATPCK010000954.1 GCA_955652655.1 uncultured Ktedonobacteraceae bacterium
AAGATGAGAGACAAGAACATGCGACAAGCCATCTTCTCCTGACCCACCCTTCACGGCTGATTCCTCTGACGTGGCCATTTTCACCCTTTCTACTTGCTTATCAGCACTCAATATCTTATACTACTGGTGCTGTAAGACGCCTTGCTGAAGTCTTGAGAGAGAGATCCGACATCCATGCATGATCACCGAGCGGAGGCGAGACCATGATCACCCTACCGAAGGCGATTACTTTCGACTGCTACGGCACGCTCATCGATTGGGAGAGCGGCATCCAGCACTTTTTCGCCCAGCGGTTGGCCGCGCACCATCTCCAAGGCCTGGACCCGCGCGTGCTGCAACAGCACTGGGAAGAGATGCAGTTTGTCGCCATCCAGCAGCAGTACCGTCCCTATCGCCAAGTGCTGCGCGAGACGATGCGCATGACCCTCGATAGCTGGCGGATTCCTTACACCGAGCAGGACCTGGAGGAATTCGCCCACGCTATGGGCAGGTGGCCGCCTTTCCCCGACACACAACAGGCCCTTCTTGAGCTGCAGAAGCTGACGAAGACGGTCCTTCTTACCAACACTGACGACGAGATCATCGCCCAAACCCAGCGCACCCTCGGCGTCACCTTCGACGACATCATCACCGCTCAGCAGGTAGGCGCCTACAAGCCTTCGCACAAGGGCTTTCTCCTGGCCCGCCACCGCCTGGGCCTGCCCGTCTCGGAGATCTGGCACGCTGGGTTCGGCTTCAAATACGACATCGTGCCCGCCACCGAGCTTGGGTACACCACGGTCTGGGTCAATCGCCAGGGCCAGGCAAGGCCCATGAATGTACACGAGACGTTTCTGGTGGGGGATCTGCGGACGCTGCTATATGTGGTGAAAGGCATGGCGGCTGAGATGTGACGAGAAGGGAAGGGTCCCCTTTTGCCTGTATAGGCTCCTTCAGACATCCGTTCGCAAAATTGACAGCATGGTGTGCTGGTTACTTCCTTCGTTACGTCGCATACTTCTACCGCTTTTACATTTTCTATGAGATGTATCATCCTCTTCTCTGCCTCGCAGAGGCATTCCGCTTGGGACATGCGTTCAGAAGAATCAGAAACGTGTGCCACAAAAAGCGGGAACGGGCAAGCCTCTGATCAATGCCTGTGCAGATACCTGGGCAACTGGGCAGAAAGATGATCTCTTCTCCTTGTCCGCGGAAGGAAACAGGGGAGGAAATACAAGAACATCCACTCCTTTTGAGAGAGCGACATATTATGTCAAGTTTCTTTCACGCACTCTTGGTGCATATACCTTCCTGTGGTGGCTACTTGGCACATCCGTTCGCAAATCAGATGGATTTGCTCTGGATTGCTTCATATTTCTCGGAGCTATGGCATTCACAGATGAAAGAAGACAAGAGCATTTCTCGTGTCTACTAGTAGCATGCAGAGCATACGCTGTTCATCTTCTCATTCGGCGGAAGTTGACAGGAAGGTGCTTCCAAGCATAACAAGAACACAGTGACGCTTGGAACGCGCTCTCTTGAGGTAGTTCTGCTTCTTTGCTGAGGAGCTCAGGCTACTCTTCTATAATCGTGGTGGAACCCACCTCATACTGGAACCGAGATGATTCGATCACCACACTCATCTGGTGTCACGGAGGGGGCTTCCACTTGCGGGACCTGCTGCTGGATCCCTTGGTGCGGTCGTGCTCGATTGAAATACTTGACATAGGCAGAGAGGACCCGATGCAGCTTGTGCTGGCTACTTAGCATATCTGTTCTCAAAGAGGCTTTGTAGCCGTAACGAGCAGCACGAACAACACGCCGGATCGTTTCCTGTGAGACGCCAGAGTCATCTGCAAATTTGCGGAGAGATTCTTTCTTCTCAAGTACACGTTTCAATACAGTCGGCTATGCTGAAGCGGGTCTCCCATCTGCCGGGTTTCTCGGCCCTGACCTTCGATGCTGTAGAAGAGGAGGAGTGCTTCTCTGAGCTTGTTCCTCTTCAGCGAGAAGGTCTTGGAGCTTTTGATACAGGTTTCCCGACGGCTCAAGGAAGAGGGAGGAAATTGGTGAAAGAGGACTCGAAACCCGTCGGTTCCGATGAGACTATTTATAGAATATGTAATACATAGCATAACTGGTACGAAGAGATCTGAGGAAAGACGCGTCGCCACCTTTCACACAGATGTCTGTCGGCTGCGTGTGTCAGAAACGTGCTCCGTTGTACTGGCTACTTGGGATATCCGTTCGAAAACCAGGGAATAAACAGTCATGTAGGAGACCTTCTCCCCATCTGTCTGATGTTTGAATCGCAAGGAAAATGAACTGAGAGCATTACTAGTAACGCTCTCTTTTCGAACGGATATCCCAAGTAGCCAGTACAGGCCATCAACCTGGTTCGCATTCGTCAGATGCTGCAGCGGACAGCTCTTGGCATCCCGCCTCGGCCCAAGCGTCCCCTCTCTCCGTTTGCCCGTCTGCAACCGCTCTTGGCGGCATGATGTCCGGACAAAATTTCCCAGCAGAGTCTTTCATACACCCTGCAAGCCGTTTCAGGGGCTGAGCCGGAACGGTGGGTACCGGTCGGTGACGAGGAGAAGCGCATAGCCGATAACTCGGTTGTGCCAGCGGATGACTCCCTCGACAAAGTCGAACAGGCCTCTCGGGTAGTGCCCGGTGAACAGGATGGCGAACCAGGCGATGATGACCACCACAACAGCCCCGATCTCCAGGAAGAACAGCACCACGTAGTGAGGGATGGCCAGAAACCACTTGACCAGCGGCAGCCATCGGTTTAATTCCCGCGGCACGTCCGGGTAGGGAAAGTCCAGATGCACCGATTGCTCCTCGTCCGTGGAGGGATAGTGGTCATCCATGAGTGCGAGGTACGCCGTCACCCGGTTCGAGAAGCGCAACAGCTCCCGGTTCCAGTCGAACCACCAGCGCGGGTACTTCTGCCGGAAGAGGATCATAAGCAGCGGGCCGACGAAGAGCAAGCCTCCAACGCCCGCGATGATCACGTTCATGTTGGTGCGGCTGCTCCACTGATACGTGCTGGCGGACACCATTCCCAGCACGATGGCGATCGGGATCACTGTAAAGATGCGGAAGAGGGTCGTCAAGCGGTTGAGCGGACGGTCGGGGTAGTCCACCGAGAACTGCACGGGGTAGCTTGCATCCATCATCTGGTCATACCTCCTCTGTGAGATGCGCAGCGCCTTTCGACGACGAGCTGCTTCGAAAGAAAGTTGGAAATGTTCTCCCATCTGAAAAAAGCCCGATAGCTCATTCTATCACAATGTGTGATTAAAGAATAGTGAGCCTTGACAGACGGAGTCCTTTCAGTCACGTGCTCAGGCTCGTAACTGCACCTTTGAGTATATTGAAACCTTTTATAATCGAACTCGTAGACATTCCACTTTACAGTACATGAGTCCCGTCATGTATGAACAATTGATGTGTTAACCTCCACATTGTATCCCTCCACCAATTCGGGGCAAGATCACCTATGTCCATACCGCCCAGCGTGTCGACTTGACCTCATGCCATTTGCGTAAGTGGGCCAAGCGCTTCCTGGAGCAAGGTGCCTCTGGCTTACATGAGAGACCTCGGCTGGGCCGTCCTCCTGTGTTTCTGCCAGAGGTTGCACTGTATGTGGTGAAGCTGGCTTGCGAACGCCCCGATCAGCTCGACTGTTCGCTTTCGCAATGGAACTGCCCCGCGCTCGCCCACAGGCTCCAAGCAGATGGAGTCGTGCAGAGCATTTCAGCCAAAACCATCAGACGCATCTTACATTCCCACAGACTCAAGCCTTGGCAGCATCACCTCTGGTTGTCAGCAAAAGTTCCCCGTGATCAACACTTTGCCAAACTGGTCCACACACTGGTCGAGCTGTACACTCGACCAGTGACCAGGGAGGAAATGGTCCTGTGTGTTGATGAGAAGACCAACCTCCAACCGCGCCCTCGCCTGGCTGCCACGCTTCCCGCTCGCCCAGGCTCCCCAACTCGTTTGGAGCATGAGTACACACGAGCAGGAGCCTAGCACTTGTTTGCGGCGTTTGATACCCGAACGGGCAAGGTCTACGCTCGGACCGAGGTGCGCAAACGGCAAGTCGAATTCATTGAGTTTCTCTCCCAGTTGGAGCAGGAGCTTCCCATTGGCAAGACGCGCGTGTATCTGGTGATGGACAATCTGAAGATGCATAAAGGAAAGCAGATTCAAGCTTGGTTGGCTACCCATCCCCGCTTCGTGTGCCACTTTGTACCTGTACATTGTTCGTGGATGAACCAGGTGGAGCAATGGTTCAGCATCCTCCAGCGCAAGCGTCTTCGCATCAGCGACTTTTCCAGTCTGGATCACCTCGCCGAGCGCTTGATGGCGTTTGTTGCCGAGTGGAATGTTCAAGCGCATCCCTTCAACTGGTCTAGCAAGTCTATTGCCAAAGTCATGGCTAAATGTGAAGCTCAATCCCTTGACAACCACGTCGATAATGCGCCGCAGACGATAAAATTAAACGTCCGTTAACACCTGACTGAACCTGGCAAAGATGAGCGCCATATGCCTGGTGCCCAGCAACCAATTATCGATCCGTATATGTTCGTTTGGCGCATGAATAAGGCATCCTGGATGGGCGACCCCGACATCGAGGATCGGGAGATTCAGGTGCTCCAGAACGATATCGTACGGACCACTGCCACCAGAGATGGGACTCACCACCGGCTCCTTGCCATAGACGGCACGAGCTGCCTGCAGAGCCAGTTGGACAAAGGGATCATCGGGGTCCACGACCCCGGCACGCGTGCCAGGGTGAGCCAGCAGCTCGATATCCTGGAAACCCTGCGCATCCAGATGTGCACGCAATTGGCGCACAACTTCCTGCGGGTCCTGCTCAGGCACCAGACGAAAATCAATTTTGCAGCCGGCTGAAGCCGGAACGATCGCCTTCGACCCTTCACCCTGGTAGCCACTCCAGAGTCCATTGATGGTACAGGTGGGCAAAAGCACTGCTTCCTTCAACGCCTGTCCGCTGAGGTCGCCTGCAAAGCGGGTGATCTCATGCTGGGTTTTCTCTTCCTCCTCCTGCGAGGACAGAGCCGCTAGGAGTTCACGCTGTCGTGTGGTTGGTGGACGGACATCGTCATAGAAGCCGGGGATCAGAATACGCTCCTGCTGATCTTTGAGGGTACCCAGCGCCCAAATCAGGCGCCAGGCGGCATTGGGCAGGTAGCTATACAAACCGGAGTGAACGTCATCCCTCATCGTCCTTACCCGTAGCTCGACGTCCACCATCCCACGTGCACCAAGCTCCATGTGGAAGCGGCCTTCGTCGTCCGTTATTGCGCCTTCCCAGACGCAGGCGTCTGCCGAAAGCCGATCCTTGTGCGTACGGATGAAGTCATTGAGCGAAGGGCTGCCGATCTCCTCTTCCCCCTCGATGAGGAACTTGATTCGGTACGGCAGGTCTCCATAGACCGCTCGAACCGCATCGAAGGCGGCCAGCCGTGAGATGAGTTCTCCTTTGTCGTCTTCGGCGCCACGAGCAAAGAGCTTGCCATCGCGCTGCAGAGCTGCAAAGGGGGGAGAATCCCACTGATCCAAGGGTTCTGGCGGCTGGACATCGTAGTGGTTATAGAGCAAGAGGGTTCGCTCTCCAGTTCCATACTCCCCAAACACCACGGGATATCCCCCGGTCCCCATCACCTGAGCCGCAATACCACGAGAGCGAAGCAGGTCGGCAACTAGGGTTGCACATTCACGCATCCCCAGTCCTTGAGATGAGATGCTAGGTTGATTACAGAGCCGAGCTAACTCCTGCATGCTCTCTTGCACATGCAGCCCCACATACTGATCAAGGGCGGCAATCCTGTCTATCATCACGATACCTCCTGTAAATTGGTGCTTTCTCCGCACAGAGCCGCTGCTCAACCCAAAAGAATGCTCATCTGATCGTTCTCCATTTCCTTTTCGTCTCTGAGGCGTCCTCTCGATTCTCTCGTCTGTCCTGACGAGTCAAGAAACTTCCACTCGTCGTGCGTGGATCAGGTTGAAACCCATGCGGTCATCGGGACGAATCCGCACCATACGAGGGCAGGATGAGCTTGATTGAGGCCCAAAGAGCTCAAACAGTGGGGAGTGCAAGCACAAGGAGTTCTCGGACTCCTTGCGGAGGGAAGAGATAGAGGAAGAAGGTCTTCTAGACTCCTCCTTTTGGATGCCAATGTGTGGTGCGCTCAGCCACGTTTGGCTCTCTTCATGAAGAAGTATACCATAGAAAGCAGGGGGCCAGATGGGAGTCTTCCGGTCTTCTGGCGATACTACCAACTGCGGAGCATCGCTGGGGTCTGGTTAGTCATCCGAACCTGGAGTGTCGGATGACTCCCTGACATATTTCCTCCTCGACAACTGGATGGTCTTGTCAAAGGGTGAACAGGTACCTCTTCATTCCGATTCGTTTTTCTGCCTCAGTGTACTGAGCGAAGCCGTGGGATGCACAGAATCGATATGCCGTTGAGCTTGTCTCCCTGCTAGTATAGCACATCATCGTCTCCAAAACGTTACGGCAAGCAGGATGATTTTTTCATCGGTTAAGGGAGGTATATCATCACCCTTTTTAGGCGGAGATATGGCTCTGACACAGCTTTGGTGATAAACTCATCAATATATGACGGGCAACGTGTTTTCGGGCTATGTATGGGGTGGGCGTCACTTTTTTGCGAAGAGGGTAGTCTCACATTTGTAATGTGCAGATGGAAAGCAACCCTGAAGCGTTGTGGCCTGAGAAAAGAGGAGTTTCACAGCCATACAATGTTGTGAGCCAGGAGTAGTTTTTTAGCCTACTCCTGGCTCACAACACAGCTTTTGTCCGTGATGAGGTTATACCTTACTCAAGAAATCGAGAACGATGCGGTTGAATTCCTGCGGTTGCTCCATGTTGACCATGTGGGCAGTGCCCGCAATGATCTCCTGCCGAGCTCTACGAATGCTGGTAGCCAATTGATTGGTGAGGTCCAGCTTTTCGGGGAGATCAAGGTCACCGACGATGATGAGTGTTGGCACGCGAACCTCTGATAAGCGTGTGATGGCAGGGGGTTGAAGATCCTGTTCATCCGCGCCTTCGGGTATTGGGATCGTGAGGGCATGATACTGCATCTCATAGACACGCTGACGAACGGTTGGGTTCACTTGATCAGGAGTCCGCTGCGGACCGTCAACCCACAGGCGCAGGTTCAATTCCGTCGCGCCTGGCAGATCGCCTTTCTCAACCAGAGCGTCCTCTTCCTGGGAAAAGCGGCGTATCTGTTCTGATGGCTCTGTACCACCAACACCGGGTGCCACCAGAACGAGCGAAGCAACCATCTCAGGGTGGGTCAGTGCGAAGTCAAGGGCAATCTTACTGCCGAATGAGATACCGATAACATGAGCTTTCTGTATGCCAAGAGCGTTGAAGAGCGCCACCGGATCTTCGTGGTTTGCAAAAGCTCCCGTTTCCCAGCGAGTTTGACCAAAACCACGCAGATCGTAGCGCATGGTCCGATAGTGTTGCGCAAAGAGAGGGAACTGATCATCCCACATGTGGCTATCCGCGATGCCTGCATGCAGTAAGAGCAAAGGATGACCCTCGCCAGCGACTTCATAGTAGAGCGAAGCTGCCTGCACATCGAGGAAACCAGTCGTTGATGGAAGTTTTGACACAAAACATCTCCTAGCTATAAATATGGCACTTTCGTGCCATAGGTCCGTTATGAAGTTGGATGGATGGTATATGTGGCAGAACTAAATCATCGGAGTTCGGTGCCGAGGCAGTTTGACCGCTTCTCTCTGTACAACTACCCAAGCACCTCCTTTCTGTCTTTGATATCAGGAATAGAGTATACTTCAGCACCAGGGGATATGCAACAGGCAGCGGAAACAGTATGTATGCTAAAGCTTGTCCTGAGACGGCTTCCCATGCTCTACTAGTAAGGTAGCCGTTGGGAGGGTGACCGCAGCCCGTTCGGGTTTGCAATGGAACGCGAAAAGCAAGCGCTCAGAAAAATGGTCTTTAGATGCGGTGAAGAACACGTTGACGCAGGAGTGCAAACCCTGCTTTGCCGTACATCATGCGCTTGATCAGTTTAATCC
>CATPCK010000955.1 GCA_955652655.1 uncultured Ktedonobacteraceae bacterium
TCCCCACTAAAAGCCTATCCGAATAACCCTGCGGCTCGAAAAGCGATCAAGCCGCAAGCGAAATGGAGAAACGCCAGATAGTTCCGCGGCTTTTTCTCGAGAGGGAACCAGCAGACGGCGAAAGCGATTCAGCCAGGAATGGACTCGCTCCACGACGAAGCTTCGCGCGAAGACCGCCCGCTTCGCGTTTGATGGCCTTGGCCTCTTCCCGAAGCATTCGCACATGGTCCGTAAAGCCACATTCTCGTAGGGTGGCGTACACCTCATCGTAGTCATACCCTTTGGTATAGCGATATACACCTGAAGGCACCATTCGCAACACCATCTTCACATCGATAAATACCAATTCACTATAGAAAAGACGGTATCCTTCGTTAGGTAGGAAGACTCTTTATCAGGAATTGGCTCATTTAATACTACTAGATACAAGAGGTGATGGCCGTGTTAACCAATAGCAGTGAGATTGCAGATGGCTCTCGATATGTGCCCCTCCAGACGGAGGGTGAGCAGTGGCAGTTAGCCGCATGGAACGCTACTCAGCAGGACTATCCCCGGGATGCCTGTGTGCCGCAATTAGTGGCAGGACAAGCCGCTGCTACGCCTGACGCTGTGGCGCTTGTGGTGGGCAATCAGATGCTCAGCTACCAGCAGCTGAACCAGCGTGCCAACCAGCTTGCCCATTCTTTGCAGACCCTTGGCGTGGGCCCCAATGTGCTCGTCGGTTTGTGCGTGGAGCGTTCCCTGGATATGGTGGTCGGCTTGCTGGGCATTCTCAAGGCCGGCGGGGCATATGTGCCGCTCGATCCCTCCTACCCGCCTGATCGTCTTGCCTTCATGGTGGAGGACGCTCAGGCTCCTGTCCTGGTTACGCAGCAACACCTGGTTTCACGCTTACCTGCCCGGCAGGCCCAGGTCATCTGCCTGGATGCCGACGCAGCAGTGTTGGCCCGGCAGAGTACAACCGACCCGCTCTCGGCCATCACCGCCGATGACCTGGTCTATATCATCTACACCTCGGGCTCAACGGGCCGACCCAAGGGTGTGCAGATTACCCATGGCAGCCTGCTCAACCTCGTCTACTGGCATCAGCGGGTCTTTGCGGTAACTGCTGTTGACCGGGCAACGCAACTCACCAGCCCGGCCTTCGACGCGACGGGATGGGAACTGTGGCCCTATCTAACCATTGGGGCCAGCGTCTATCTCCTCGATGAAGATAGCCGGGTGGCTCCTGCCTTGTGTCGTGACTGGCTGGTGGATCATGCCATCACGATCACCTTCCTGCCGACCGCGCTGGCCGAAGGGGTATTGGCCCTGGAGTGGCCGGAGGCGACTGCCTTGCGCTATCTGTTGACGGGAGCTGATACCCTCCACCACTACCCCTCCCCCAGCTTGCCCTTCGCCCTGGTCAACAACTATGGTCCGACCGAGGCGACGGTGGTGACCACATACGGGCTTGTGCCCCCAACTGAACACGCCAATCTGCCGCCCTCTATCGGTCGGCCTATTGATAACATGCAGGTCTATATCCTGGACGAACACCTGCGGCAGGTGCCCATCGGGGAGCCAGGCGAATTGCACATCGGAGGCGCCGGCTTAGCCAAAGGCTACCTCACCCGTCCCGATCTCACGGAAGAAAAGTTCATTGCGCATCCCTTCAGCAATGAGCCTGGTGCTTGCCTCTACAAGACGGGAGACGAGGCCCGCTTCCTGCCGGATGGTCAGATTGCCTTTATGGGACGCATTGATTACCAAATCAAAATTCGAGGCTATCGCATTGAACCCGATGAAATTATGTCCGTGCTCATTGAGCACCCTGCTGTGCAGACCAGCCTGGTCGTGGCCCGAGAAGATACGGCTGGCGACAAGCGGCTGGTGGCCTATGTCGTGCTGTCTCCAGGAGCAGTCGTCACGGCTAGTTCCCTACGCGAGACCCTGAAGGAGCGCTTGCCCGACTACATGATCCCGGCGACCTTTGTGCAGCTCGGCAGCATGCCGCTCACATCCAATGGCAAGGTGGATCGGCGTGCTCTCCCCGCACCAGATGCCACCAATACCCTGCATGATGAAGTGGTCGCGCAGCCGCATACGCCGACCGAAGAGCGATTGGTCGCGATCGTGGCTCCTCTCTTAGGGTTGCAGCACATCAGTATTGACGACAACTTCTTTATGCTTGGTGGGCACTCTTTGCTGGGCACGCAGGTCATCGCACACGTGGCCAATGCCTTCGGCGTCGACCTCTCGCTGCGCACTCTCTTTGGCTCACCCACCATCCGCCAGTTATCTGCTGAAATCGAACGGCTCATTGTAGCCAGGGTGGAGGCCATGAGTGATGAGGAAGCTCGCAGATTGCTGGAGCAAGGATACAACGCCTGAGATCGCCAGGTTGGCTGATATATGGAGGAACAAGTATGAGTTTGCACGCCCAAACATCGCCCATGACAGGCCATTCGGACCCGACGTTGAGCCTGTACCACCTGCTGGATCAGGAAGTGCTGGCCAACCCCTATCCCTTGTATCATCGGCTGCGCAGCGAGGACCCGGTGCACTGGGATCCCTATTTGCACACCTGGATAGTGACTCGCTATGCGGATGTGGTGACGGTACTTCAGCATTTTTCTGCCAGCCGCACGCCCACACCCGAGCAACTGACGGCACTCGACTTGCCGACACTGGTTCCGCTCGCGGAGGTGTTGGTGCGTCAGATGTTGTTCCTGGATCCACCTGCCCATGGCCGAATACGGGCTCTGGCATCGAAAGCTTTCACGCCCAGCCGGGTGGAGACCCTGCGCTCGCACATCCAGGACATCACGAATAGTCTCTTAGACACCTTGCAGGCCAATAATCACATGGATGTGATCGCGGACTTGGCCTACCCCTTACCCGCTATCGTGACTGCTGAGATGCTAGGCTTGCCGACCTCCGACTGGAAGCAATTGACAGCGTGGTCAGCAGACTTCGCCGAGGCGCTGGGCAACTTCCAGCACAACCCGGACCACGCTCCGCGTGTGTTGCATAGCCTGGAAGAGATGTGTGCTTACTTCCATGCCGCAGTTCAGGAGCACCGGGAGCACCCGCGAGATGACCTCATTAGTGCTCTGCTGACCGCCGAAGTAGACGGAGATTGCCTGAGCGAGGAAGAAGTGGTCGCCAACAGCATTATGCTTATGACTGGTGGTCAGGAGACCACCACCAACCTGATCGGCAATGGACTGCTCACGCTGCTACGCCATCCCGCTCAGCTCGAGAAACTTCGAGCGGCCCCGTTCCTGATTCCCTCTGCTATTGAGGAACTGCTGCGCTACGAAAGCCCTATCCAGTACACATCGCGTCTGGCACCGAACGACATACAGATGGGAGGCAGAACCATTCGTAAGCGCCAGGCGGTTATCGCAGTCATGGGTGCTGCCAACCGCGATCCAGAGCGCTTCCCCGACCCGGACCGGCTCGACATTTGCCGCCAGGATAATCGGCACCTCGCGTTCGCGTGGGCCGCCCATTTCTGCTTCGGCGCGCCGCTGGCTCGACTCGAGGGCCACATTGCCTTCGAGACAGTACTGCGCCGCATGCCCAGGCTGGGCTTGGAACCTGGTCCAGTGAGTTGGCGAGAAAACCTGGCCTTTCGGGGCTTGACGACCCTGCCAGTCACCTTTTAGTATCAGCGCCGTAAGTTCCCTGGCTTTGGACATGGGAATACACGCTGCAAAAGGACTATGCACGATACGCTTACAGTACTTGTCTGAGAAAGTGATGCAATGCTAGATAGATCAGAGCTCTCGGAAGCCAAGCGCGCCCTGCTCGAAAAATACATGCGGGGGGAACTCACACAGACCGCAACGGCTGCTGGTGCCACTACCCGGGGCGTCGAAGCAGAAGTGGCAAACCTACGCGAACGCGTGGTGGCGGTTCAGACTGGTGGGTCCAAGCGGCCTTTTTTCTTCTTGCACGGGCAGTTTGAGGGTAATGCTTTCTTTTGCTACCCCTTAGCACGCGGTCTGGGATTGGACCAACCCTTTTACATACTAGAACCATATAGCTTTGATGGCCTGCCAGTCCCACCCCCATTTGAGGCTATCGCGGCTGCTCACCTGAAATCGCTGCGTGCCGTTCAGCCAGAGGGTCCATACTTCCTCGGAGGCTGGTGCAATGGGGGCCTTTTGGCCTATGAAATGGCCCGGCAACTTCATGCGGAAGGGCAGAGGGTTGACCTGCTGGTATTGATGGACCCCGTGACTCTTGTCTATCCAGCCCGTCTCAGATTGCTTCGCAGTGCAATCAGCCGCTTTGGCGACCTGATACGACTCGGCCGAGATAAGCAATTAGACTGGTTTCTCCGTCTGGAGCACATCTATAGCTATGGATTTCTCTGTCTGCAACACGTGTATAGACATCTGCGGCACGTGTACAGGTATCTGCGATATTCGCGCTACAGGAAATTGAAAGCCTCCGAGCGATCGTTCTATTTTGGCGTCAAAAAATACAGAGAACCCGCTTTGGGAATTACCCAACGGATTGAGCCTGGGCCGAGACGTGACAAAGAGAGCTTTGCCTTTCCAAGACTTGATTCGGAAACCCTCCGCCAGGACTACCCAGGTGTATATAACTGGTCGGGTTTGGGTTACGCGCCGCCCAACCTTTATCCTGGCAAGATCACGTTCTTTTGGACGAGTGGAGAGCGCTTTCGCAGCGGGTGGCGTAAAGTAGAGGAAGCTAACGAGGTAGAGGTACATCTCCTTCCTGGCGTGCACTTGAACAGTTTACGCGACCATCTCCACGTTTTGGTTGAGCTTTTGAGTGCGCTTCTCAGCAATGCACAAGCGCTGCGTTGAGCTGAGGAGCATGAGTGTCCGCTCTTTTGCTCCTCGCTTAGTGCCGCCTGCATGCGAAATTTTGAAGTGTGCCCATTATCCCAGGTGCTTGTAGAGATAGCCTCCCAATGGTCCTGCTACCTGGAGTGGAAGCTGTCTCCAACACGTCGTAAGTAGACGAAATTTCCAACTGTTCTCAGGTGTGGTTGATAAACCTGTTACTGGGGATAGTAATAGTATGGAAGAGGTTCTTTGACGGCTCCCCAACGGCGCTTGAACTCCATCAGCCCCTCGTTAGCGTACGCTGTCCGCCCCATATCGAATGTTTGATATCCTTGTTCGCAGCTCCATGGGATAGCTGTCCACATGAGAAGATTGTTAGGGGCTAAATGGAGATAGCGTTCATCGCATGCGCCATAGGCGTATCTCACGGCCTTGCCAGACGCCAACAAAATCATACCAGCAATAATAGTGCCTTCATACTCAGCCAGCAATAATTGCATCGCGCCGTTTGTGGCAAAGGCATCCCATAACTCAAAGAAGAAATGCTGTGGTTGAGCAGGCATGCCGTGCTTCTTGCAACGCGTCTGTAGATGCAATCGATAGTAATGTACTACTTCTTCGCGATGTTGTGCTCTGCGGACCTGTACACCAAGCTTCTGCGACTTCTTGATCTGACGTTGTATGGGTTTCCGTAGCCCTGACCAAATGGCATCAGGATCAGCAGTAAGTGGCATCAGCCAACGTACATATAAATTTCCCTCCACCAGGTCGGAGCGTTTAGCAAGTAGATCACTGATGCCAGTACGTAGCTCCAGGTATCGCACTTTCTGTTGTTGAGCGAAATGAATCGCTTGGTCGATAAGATCATTGGCACTGGCGTCATCCACAGCGAGCAGGGGACAGTAGTCGGAAAATGGAAGTGATATCAAATGTTTTCCTGTCAGAGGACTCTGTATAGAGCACAACGGAAGGAAACCTGTCACTTGTCCTGCCGCATTGGTGGTAAGTGGAATCACGGTGTACCCGTAAAGCTTCGTGATGAGGTTAAGTCAGGCTGGATCGTAGTAAAAAGAAGCTTTTGTCTGCTGCTCAAGAGAGGCGCGGTAAAACCCCATTAACCGGTGGTTGAGCATAAAGCCTCCTTACGAGGGCGACCACGTGGTCGCTTGGGTACCGTCGGATCAGGCAATGGCTTGGTACGAGGGCGACCTCTTCGCTTGGGAA
>CATPCK010000956.1 GCA_955652655.1 uncultured Ktedonobacteraceae bacterium
CGCTTCTTGCGCTTCGTTCTCAGGCTCCTGTTCCGCGACAATAATCTTGATGGGACAGCGTACCCTTTGAAAGAGTTCAAAAAGTGGCTGATCCCACATTGCGCCGATGATTTGCAGGTGATTCTCAAAGTCCAGGTTTGGCGCGACTGTATTATCCTCTTGCAGTCGCACGATATGAAGAATACTGTCTTCAAGTTGGGGCGACCACTGTTGCCCAAGGAGCCCACTGCGAAAGTGTGAGAGGAACGTGTCACGTGGGGTACCGGCGAAACGTGGCGGTGCCAGGTCTTTTATCGCCTGTTCGCGCGTCCAACCGGGGCGAAGCGAAAGTTGATTCGTTGCTCCATCAACCAGGACAACGGCGGTCACGTTGTCGCTATGTGCTACGGCATACTCGAGAGCAACGGAAGCACCCCATGAATGTCCTACAACGAGGGGGCGTTCAATATCGAGCGCCTCCATAGCTGCCATATCATCTGCGATAATCGTGGCGAAGTTATAACCACTTTCTGGTTTATCACTTTCGCCATGACCGCGCTGGTCAAGTGCGGTAACGGTGTAGCCACGCTCGGCAAGAAGCGGCGCCACGAAATCCCAGATTCTCGCTGCTGATGCTAAACCGTGCAGCAATACAATGGGAAGTTCCCCAGGGGATGAGGTGGGAGAGGACCAACGGAGATAATGCAGCCTCAGACCGTCTGCGGAAACATAGCCATCTAAAGGTTTAATTGACATACCGAAAAATACCCTTCAGTTGAAGTTTTAACAACAATTTAGCGCCCTGATAATAGCAAAGATACCCACTTGAGACATCTATCATAGATATGGAATGCTGCATATCGTTGCGCAGATTATCTATGGTAGAGTGTCCCTCGCGGGTACCCTATGTACGAGTGTCTCTATTATTAGCAAAAAGACCTGGGTATACTACTCGCTCAGATCTTCAGGTTCGAACTCGTTTTCTTCCTCCACGTCTTCCTCATCCTCTTCATCATCATACTCATCCAAATA
This sequence comes from uncultured Ktedonobacteraceae bacterium, assembly GCA_955652655.1. Taxonomy (GTDB): domain Bacteria; phylum Chloroflexota; class Ktedonobacteria; order Ktedonobacterales; family Ktedonobacteraceae; genus UBA11361. The sequence continues at coordinate 1,012 of CATPCK010000956.1, forward strand.
ACCGAAATCAGCGTAATTGGGTGAATATGATTCCTTGCGGATCTGTATTGTTGGATGGATCAGTGGAAATGGCTTCAGCCCTCCAGGAGCAGCCGGCCCCTCCATCTGCGGTTCGTAGGCAGGTGCGCCTTCACGCACCAGTACCTCATCCTCCCATGCCATCGACTCAAAGCCTAAACGGCGCAGGTCCATTACCATGCCAGGCCAGGTGTCTTCAGCATCTACCGCCCACCACTCACGTCCCATGACGCGTACAGGTCGAACACGCAAAGGTCGGTTGATATCGCCCAGATTAGCCACTAAGGATGTGCGTTTCCGCTCGGCATTTTTCACGATTAGAACCGTCCCTCTCTTTACTAGGACAACTATACACTGGTTTCCCTTTTGGAGTTCTTGCATTTGAACGTCTCTTTGAAGAGCCATTCCATTTCAGGCTTTCCCTAAAGGAAACGCAGAATGTACTAATAACATATCACATAACCTTGTCAATTCGCCAGAGTTCAAGAACTAAAAAAAGATGACTTGAAACTTTGTGGACATATTTGACATATTGTTGTGAAAAAATTTTCACATACAGGTGAGCAATAACGAATTCGCACACCCGACAACGAACAATTTGTTGACACGCCTCAGAAAAGCGTGCATACTTGCAGAGAGTTACGCAATATGAAAGAAGCACTCAAGCCATCGGTTTGATATACAGGCAGAAGGTACAAGATTAATGAGCCAGGTGGTAAAAACTGTGAAGACGATCCCACAGAGGGCTTCTCGCCGTCTGCGCAATACTCCAAGCTACTTTTTTCTGCTCTGGCGCTGGGTTACCTGGCTTCTTGCCTTGATTACGCTTGTTTCGATCCATGGCCAACCTCTTCCGTGGCTTGCCACATTGCTTTTGGCGATCACATTTCTCCAGACCTTAGTCATAACGCTATACGCTCCTGTCTTTCAGATTTTCCTTCCTGATCTTCCAGGATTAAACAGGCTTCTTCATCCAAGACAGCTCGCAGTCAGGAAACAACGCAAGAGGGGGAGAAGCTGGCGTCCACGCCCATTGGCAACAGACGAAGAACCCGACCTACTGCCCCCCCTGGCAAGGATGCGCAATCCTTACTGGGATTTCGCGATTTATGGTATAGATGTCGTAATCTGTGGCATGGTGACATACTACGGAGGTTTCTTTGGACCCCCGCCCTTCGGTGTAGGCTCCCCCTTTTATCGCTACGGTATCTCAACCGCCTTCGCGGCAGCTTTCACTTATCGCTATCGTGGTGGACTTGCAGCTGCCCTTGGCTATGACCTGTTTATACTCTTTGGAGCGTTTTTCCCACCCACGCAACTACCACATTATGCTTTAAATGCGCGAGACCTGGCTGGCTCACTGCTAGACGCGCCGGTGATAGCTATTCTGGCAGCATACCTGGCTACCCTGTTAGAAAGTTATACCCGCAGTAAGAGAAGAGAACAGGATAACGTCCGTCTCCAGACCGCCATGCGACGCGTCGGCGTAACGCTCATCGAGGGCGTCAGCGATAGGATGCACCTGTTAGAACAAAGCGCTGAACAAATACGTAAGGGTGGACATTTTGAGCGCCTGGTCATTGCACTTCTGCGTAACACCGGCGAAGGAAAAAGTGGCGATGATGCTCCCGAGATCGAGTATTGTATAGAGGCTGGTTTTCTAGAATCTACGATACCAGATAAGAGTCGAACGCTATTCGAGCAGGTGATTCAAGCGGGGGAAAAATACACTGCTTTCGAGCCTCAAGCTGATGAAAACAGCGAGTATCGTCCAGGTATCGCACGTCTCTATCTGCCATTTCTCAGGGAAGGGCGACTATTTCTCGTGATCGGCGCTGAAAGCACACGGCAAGCGCCTTTTGAAAACAAACAAGAGCTATTTCTCAGCACTACCGGGTCACAACTGGTAATCGTGCTGGAGAACATTCGCTTGACGGAACAGGCCAAAGAATTAGCAGCGCTAGCGGAACGCGGCCGTATCGCTCGCGAGATTCACGACGGTGTGGCACAGCTCGTGTATATGATGAGCCTGAACGCCGAAACAAGTGCGGCACTCGCCCACCGCATAACCGAAGCTACTGAAGATGGGGAAGATAAAGAGATATTGCTTCCCCTTGCGCAACGCCTCGATTCATTGGTTACCATTTCGAAACAGGCACTCTGGGAAACACGCCATTATATGTTCACGCTCAAACCCTTGATCAGTGGAAACATTACCTTGACGCAGATGTTGACCGGCCAGCTGCGCGAATTTGAGGTTATCAGTGGCCTGCCAGTCCATTTTGAAGTCGAAGGCGATGAAGATGAAGAGAGGATCAACGGGGACCAGCGGCGTACACGGAGGGTGGCACAGATAGGAACCGCGATATTTCGCATTACGCAAGAGGCGCTCACCAACGCTTATAAACATGCAGGGGCGACACAACTTCACGTGTACCTGCGTTATCTACGAGGTTCTATAGAAGTCGAGATTTGCGACAACGGGAGAGGCTTGAAAGTAGCTGAATATAGCTACGCTTCAGTAGCTGCTGAAGATCGACAGCGCATCTATTCCGGTCATGGTATGAGGGGCATGCGTGAGCGAGCCGAGGAACTGGGAGGGACATTTGAGGTGCAACAGGGACTTGCAGGCGGCGTCAGCGTGCGAGCAACCCTACCATATTAAGAGGAGGTGATTACACTCATGGCAAGCATACGATTGCTGATCGTAGATGATCACGAAGTAGTGCGCCTGGGGTTGCGCGCGGCCTTCGAGCTGGAACCAGATATTAACGTGGTGGGAGAGGCTAGCGATGGTGCCGAAGCCCTGGCGAAGATGAGCGTACTTGCGCCACAATTAATCCTGATGGATGTGCGTATGGAGAGGATGAGTGGTATCGAGGCCTGTCGCGAGATCAAGAGTCGCTACCCTGATGTCTCCATCTTGATGATTACTTCTTATACCGATAATGAGGCCGTTTTTGCCTCGATGCTTGCCGGTGCCAGCGGCTATCTATTGAAAAATTTGAGCCGGGCAGAATTGTTGCGTTCCATCCGGTTAGTTGCCTCGGGACAATCGCTACTTGATCCTGAACTTGTCAAGCAGGCAACATCAAGGCTAACCACATTAGCTACCAGTGGCAGCCAAACACAGACACCGGGTGGCGAGCTAACCGAGCGAGAGCGTGAAGTGCTGGCATTGATAGCGCGTGGCTATACGAACAAACAAATAGCCAACGCCCTTATCGTGACGGAGAAGACGGCCCGCAACCATGTCAGCCATATCCTGGAGAAACTTGGGCTGGCACGCCGCAGCGAGGCGGCGGCATTCGCGGTTGAACACAAACTGGTGCCACCAAGAGAACAACACAAAGATGAGGAATTTTGAAAACGTAGTTACATCTCAGTCAATTGCTCTGAGAATGTGGCCCGGTGCAAATACTGCCCTCCGCCCTTTCCACCAATGTATTCTCCATCGCGTACTATCACACCTCCACGTAGGAGGACTGTTTCCGGGATACCCTGTACCTGCATCCCCTCGTAGGGCGTGTAATCGACGCGCTGATGCTGAGTGGCAGCGCTGATTATCATCTTCCGCTCTGGATTGAAAATCACCAGGTCGGCGTCGCTGCCTGGAGCAATGGTCCCCTTGCGAGGATAGAGGCCAAAGAGCCTGGCTGGAGCCGTGGCTATCAAGTCAACAAAATGCTGGAGAGCCAGTTTGCCTGTGCGCACACCCTCGTAGAGCAAGACTACACGATGTTCCACACCTGGCAGGCCGTTGGGAATTTTTGTGAAATCGTGCAATCCTAATTCTTTCTGACCGGCAAAATGAAATGGGGCATGATCGGTGGAGACGACCTGAAGTTCATGGCGCTGCAGGCCGAGCCAGAGAGCATCGTTGTCAGCGACGCTGCGCATAGGCGGAGTGCAGACGAATTTCGCGCTCTCAAAACCAGGTGCTGCGTAATGGCTATCATTGAGATAGAGATATTGTGGACAAGTTTCACCCCACACAGGCAGACCTTTGGCGCGGGCGGCAGCAACGGTATGAAGGGTATGGGCACAACTGACATGGACGATATAGAGCGGTGCATCAGCAAGGGTGGCCAGCGCAATCACACGCTGGGCAGCCTCTGCCTCTAATAGTGCCGGGCGTGTCAGGGCGTGAAAACCCGGAGCGGTATGACCCGCTGCTACAGCCTCGCGCACCAGCAGATCGATGACAATACCATTTTCGGCATGGACCATCACCAATCCACCTATTTTCGCGGAACGGCGCAGTACGCGGTAGATAGTCTCATCATCGACCATGAAGGTTCCAGGATAGGCCATCAAGAGTTTGAACGTGGTCACGCCTGCAGCGATCATATCGTCCATAGCAGTCTCGGGGGCAGTGGCAAGATCCGTGATGGTGATGTGGAAACCATAA
>CATPCK010000957.1 GCA_955652655.1 uncultured Ktedonobacteraceae bacterium
GAATACAGCCATACCAACAGCAAGGTCGGCGCATGCCCTCTTTGAGTTCCGTGCACACCCTTTCAACGTGCTGTCTTCTGGTTTCTGGTTTTTTCACAGAGATCGCCCAGCAGATCCATTCATTGCGCGCAAGAGGCGTAAGATCCTCCCATGAGGCTCTCGCCTCCGCGTCAGAAGCGAGGGTTTTCCGTAAGTCCTCTGGCAATTCGTGGACAACACCACCGGAGATTTCATTTTTGGTCATAGTCATACGTCTATACTACTACAAAATAGCCCTCTCTCGCAAGGATTGCAGGAGCTAATGGCGTCTTCAATTTGCTTGTCTTCTCCCGTGCCGAATTGACAAAAATGGTGTGCAAATGTTCGCTTGTGGAGCGGCTTGATCTGCTGCCAATGGCTGTGCTGCTCATGATTGAAGGCAAACTGCCCGCTCAGAGGGCAAAATCCGCTCACTTCGTAGGGCATTTACCACCACACCAGCACTCGTGACGGGATTGGTGTGGAGCGGGTCATACAAGCCAAACGAGATCGGCCCAGGATCGTGCCATACGCGATCCCCACCCCGAGGAATCCCGCGAGCGCCAGCAAGAGGCCCAGAGCTACTAGATGATCTGCGGGATAGCTGGTCGGCGGTGCGGTGCGGAGGGCAGGACCGGGAGCAGGCTCTTCTCCCGACATGGCGGATTCCCCTTGGCGCGATGCATGATGGACTCATCCTCGCGCAGCTTACCACAGGCACGCGAGCGTCTCTGAGACGGCCTCACATAGGGTGTCGTCCGCGCCACACGCTTGCAGCCTGGGACATCCCTTGTGCGTGCCAGTGAGCTACTCCCAGCGGAAATAGCGAATCGCTATGAATCCGAAAATGACCGTGTAGACGGCCATGGTTAGCAGCGCCGCATATGAAGGGCTGCCGTTGAAGACCGCATCGAGCAGAGCCCTTGCCGCCGCGCCGCTCGGCGAGTAATACATGATCGTCCGCAAGGGGTCGCCCACCTGTGCCGGTTGAACCCACAGACCCGAAAGGAACATCAAAACGAAGACCACTACCCCGCTGACGGCACTCGCGACCGCCTGTGATGGCATCAGGGCCACCAGCACCAGGCTGAGCGCGAATATCTCGGCGATCGAGAGCAGGAGCGAAACCACAAAAGGCAGAATCTGCACGTGGAGTGATGCGCCAAACACGAGCGCGCCACCCAGGATGACGATCAGGACTGCCGCCGCCGCAAGCACCAAATCGAAGATCAGCTGCGCAGCAAGCAGCATGGATGGATGCAGCGGTGTGGTGGAAACCCTTCTCAGCCAGCCGATCTCACGATCTCTGACCAGAGTGTTCGGCAGGGAAACCGCGATGTATAGGAACGCGAGGACCAGGATGGTTGGGGTCCAAAGATCGATGATCGTCAGGCCGGTGTCGCCAACGTTTCCTGGCAGTTGCCGTCCGATGAACCCGAACACGGCCAGCAGGACTGCTGGGAGTGCAATCCCGCCCAGAGGGCCATAGGGTTCTCGCAAGGCGAGCCTGGCCTGGACCTTGAGCAGTTCGGCGAAGCGAACCCCCGACCTGTGACTCGTCGACTCTCTGAAGCGCGAACCAGTCATGTCTCAATACCTCCACTGTTGAGGGAGGCGTCATCTTTCGTCAGCTTGAGGAAGGCATCCTCAAGGTTCCCAGCTTGTGCGGTTGTGTTGCAAAAACTCGCAGAGGAACACAATGGCCAGGGGTCCCCGTTCTTGTTGGGCTTAGGCCGCCACTCCAAACAGGCGGGCGATGAAGGAGACCTGCCCGTTGATGTCTCCTTTGCCCACTCCTTTAACCTGTCCCTTGCGAATCATGTTCGTGACCTCGTATCTAGGCACGCGTTCGCCCTGCCGTTTCCACCGAAAAGAAGCCCAGCCCCGGTTTGACCAGCCGTTTCATGAAGCGGTGGTCTTGCTCGATCAGGTTATTGAGGTAGTTGACCTGCCTCAGTTCGACCGACTCGGGAAGCATTCCCGCGGCTTTGAGCTCTGCCATGGCTTTCGGGTAGGCCGCATTCTTATCGCCGTTGATGACGCGGGGAGCCGATCGGCTGGCTGTGGAGTCTGCCGGAGCCGTGGACTGGGTCACCTGCTTCTCGACCGTAGGAGCTTGAGGAGCTGAACCCGCAGGGCAGTGCAGCGCTTTGAGGAAGAAGCGTTTGGCCGCTTGGGCATCGCGCGTCGGGCTCAAAAGAAACTCGAGCGTGTTCCCTTCGGAATCCACCGCTCGGTAAAGGTACATCCAGACTTTCTTCACCTTGATAGAGGTCTCATCCACTCTCCAGGTGTCATTGCAGGCTTTGAGGTGAGGTCGGCAGCGTTTTTCCAGCTCTGGGCGTAGTGCTGCACCCCGCGGTAGATCGTCGTGTGGTCGACTTTGAGGCCTCGCTCAGCCATCATCTCTTCCAGATCGCGGTAGCTGAGCGAGTAGCGCAAGTACCTACGCACGCACAGCAAAAGGGTGTAGGAATTCGTTGTAGGCAAGCAAGGGAAAAAGGAGTATCCTCAACTGGATGAAAAAACCCATAGACCAGAGAGGAGACTCACGAATGGAAACGAATGAGCGACTACGAAAGGTACTGAGGAAAGTGTTAGAAGAAGAACTGGAAACCTTTCTTGAACAGGTGAGCCAGGTGAAAGAGGGAGAGTTGGAGCGATTGGAAAAGCAGGTGGTCCAGAGCAGTCAAGCCATGGGCAGAAAGCTGATGGAAGCAGTCCTCAACAGTCGGCTGCATGAACAGCGCCCGGCGGCGCGGCGTGAGGGGAACTGTGGGCATACGCAACGATTGGTGGGAGAACGAGCGAAGGAACTGATCACGCTGGTGGGTGCCGTCCACTTTGTGCGTCCGTACTATCAATGCCGACCAAGTAAAGACCAGGAAGAGGAGCCAAAGAAAGACTGTTCCCATGGAGAAGCACCTGCTGATGCGCTGTGGGGTGTCCACGAGCAGCGGACGACGGCTGGGGTACAACGGCTGATCACGTATCTGAGTGCGTGCCTGACCTTCGAGGAAGCGGCCGAGACGCTGTGCCGGTGTGTGCCGATTGGCATGACTGGGCGACAGGCTGGGAAGTTGATGCGTCCCGTAGGAGAAGCAGTGGCGGCCCAAGAAGACCGCGAGGTGCGCCTCTTGCAAGAGGCGGCCAAGCAAGCCCGTAGCCAGCGGCAGCAAGGGCAGCAGCGAGCCATAATTGAGCGGCTGTATATTGAACTGGATGGGGTGCTGGTCCGGATGCGACGGGGCAGTGTGCCAATGGAAAAGGAAGAGCAGCAGCGCAAGGGCGATGTCTCTCGCGAGATCAAAGCCGGAGCGGTGTTTCGTGCGGAGCGAGGAGCCAAGCGTTCAGAACTGGCTCCAGGGGTCTATGTGGATACCCCTGCCCAAGACAGTCTGCGCTATGTCGCTCGCCGCACGGCCAAAGGAGGCTTCGGCTGGTTGCTCTACCACTTGGCGCTCCAATGTGGCTTGGAGCAAGCTCAGCAGGTAGTAGTGCTAGGCGACGGTGCACCATGGATCTGGAATCTCGCCGCCGAACACTTTCCCCAGGGCGTGCAAATTGTCGATCTCTATCATGCCAAAGAGCATGTGTGGGAGGTCGCCCACGCGGTCTTTGGGCGAAGCACCACAGGAACGGCGTGGGCGATGGCCGCTTGCTCGGTGCTGGAACAAGGGCAGGTGGAAGCACTTGTCTGTGTCATTGAAGCGTTGCCGCCTATTCCACCAGAACCCGGACAAGCTCGCAGCATCCCAGAGCGGGCGGTAGACTACTTTACGACCAACGCCCAGCGGATGCGCTATCCCGTCTTCCGCGCTCAGGGCATGCATATTGGCAGTGGTATCGCCCAGGCCGCTTGCAAAACCATTGTCAGTACCCGTGCCAAGCGTTCTGGGATGCGTTGGACGCCTGAGGGCTTAGATGCTCTTTTGCCTTTGCGCGTCTTTGTTCTCAATGCTACCTACGATTCGTTCTGGGAAGAAACATATGCCGCTTGATTGCCTACTACTAATTCCTACACCCTGGTGGATGCGCAGGCTGGACTCTTCGCCTTAATCATGCTATCATTAGCACCGATATGCTGTTGACATCTCCCCATGCCTAAAGGCAGGGGGACTCTCATTCTCACAAATGAGCTTTTCTGCTTCGTTGGAAGCGAGCCTTCTACGGTACCATTCGTATTTGGTCTTACAGCTTCCTCCACAGACGTAACTTTCCGCGAGCCCCGCGGTAGTTCTCAGTTCTGTTAGTCATCGGGAACATGGTTCTCGTTCCCGGCACATTAGAAAGAGAGTGTATCTTGGTCAAACACGCTCGTACTTTTACGCAAGCGAACGATGTAGCTTGCAACCCGCAAACACTATTCCATTGTCAAGGTACTGTTGAGAGTCTAGCAGGTTGCAAGGTGGATGTCAATATGGTATCCTCTGCCTATGGGAAAACATACGATCAGGGCCACAACGGTTCGCTTAGAACCACAAGACAGAGAAGCCATCGAACGTATCAAAGAACTGTACGGATGTCCATCGGATATTGCGGCTATTCGGCTTGCATTGCGGATGATAGCGCGTGGAGAGATACCCCCACTCTCTCCGCCCGAAACAAGGACTCGCTTCTATCCCCTTGGCTAGAAGGCCAGGGGTCTTACGCTCGATAGGATAAAATCACGCAGAGAGGTGTAGTAATATGCATTTTAATCTCATTCACTGGCTTTTTGATGACCCATATACTGCCGGGTCCAGTGCTGGCCTCAACGGACCGGAGACGTTCCATTATTACATTCCCTGGATCGTTTTCTGCAGCCTTGGCGTCCTCGTTGCGTTTTACTA